>JAKEFK010000029.1 GCA_022616075.1 bacterium | reverse complement strand
GCCATGAGCGACCTGACCATACGCTGCAGCCGACAGCGCTGATCCATGAAGCATATCTACGTCTCATTGATCAACAAAAAGTGCAGTGGCAGAACCGGAGCCACTTCTTTGGTGTCGCCGCCAAGATCATGCGGCAGATTTTGGTGAACCATGCTCTGGCTCATCGCGCAGCGAAACGTGGCGGCGGACGCTTGAAGGTCACGCTGAACGAAATGATTCACTCGCCTCAGAAGCAGAATTACGATGTGATCGAGCTCGATGAAGCTCTAAAAACACTGGCGAAAAGGGACCCACGTAAAAGCCAAATGGTTGAACTCCGCTTTTTTGGCGGTCTCAAGAATGAAGAGATTGTTGAGGTCATGGGAATCTCTCCTTCCACTGTTCAGCGCGAGTGGAGAATGATCAAGGCGTGGCTCTACTGCGAACTGAAAAGATAGATTCACATGAGTACCACGCGTGGGCAAAAATGGATCACGTTTCTTGGGATCATTCTGCTTTATCCGGGCATCCATGGCTTCGCTCTGGATCCAAACAAAGCCATCACACAGTATGTTCATAATGTTTGGCAAATCGAAGATGGTTTGCCTCAAAGCGGTGTTACTGCGATCGTGCAAACACGAGACGGCTACCTTTGGCTCGGTACAGAGGAAGGAGTTGTCCGTTTCGACGGCGTACGGTTCACAGTGTTTGATCAAAACAACACGCCAGAAATAAGGAACAATTGGATCCGAAGTCTTTACGAGGACCGCGAAGGAAATTTGTGGGTTGGAACTATTGGAGGCGGCCTGAGTCGGATGAAAGATGGCAAGTGGTCCAGCTTTACCACAAAGGAAGGGCTTTCCAGCGATGTCGTGAATGAAGTAGTTCAGGATCGAAAAGGAGATCTATGGGTCACGACCGAACGCGGGCTGAATCAATTGCACAACGGCAAATGGAGGACCTACACGACGAAAGATGGGCTCCCGGATGATTCTACGCGGTCCGTCTACGAGGACCGTGCTGGTGACCTATGGGTTGGAACGAACCATGGACTGATTCGGCTGCATGATGGTGAATGGTACGTCTACACGACCGAACAAGGATTGTCGAACAACATTGTGCGATCGATCATCGAAGATCGCGCCGGAAACTTATGGGTTGGAACAGGCCAGGGGCTTAGCCAGCTCCGTGATGGCAAATGGACAACTTACACGACCAAACAGGAATTATCCAACGATGTCATCTGGCGCATCTATGAAGATCGCAATGGGAACCTCTGGATAGGAACAGGCGGTGGCGGGTTAAACCGCTTTCGCAACGGGAAATGGACAACCTACACAACCAAACAAGGATTATCCAACGATGTCATATGGTGCATATATGAAGACCGCGAAGGAAGCCTCTGGATTGGAACGAACGGTGGCGGCTTAAATCGCCTGACAGATGGCAAGTTTGTTACCTATACAACAGCAGACGGCCTGTCACACAACATTGTCAGATCAGTTTTTCAAGATAACCAGGAGACTCTTTGGATTGGAACACATGGTGGGGGCTTAAATCGTTTCGAAGGCGGTAAGTTCACGGCCTATACGAGAAAAGACGGGTTATCCCATGACATCGTATGGCCAATCTTTCAAGATCGCGACGGGAGTCTCTGGATTGGAACACCTGGCGGGGGGCTGAACCAATTTGTCGATGACAAGTTTGCAGTTTTTACCACAAAAGACGGATTACCAAGCAATGAGATACGGTGTGTGTTGCGGGACAACAGCGGAAATCTTTGGATTGGAACATCCAATGGTCTGAGCCTCCTTTCCAAAGGATCAACAACTTTCACAAAAAAACAGGAATTGGCAAGCCTTGATATTCGATCGTTGTTGCAGGATCACGAAGGGAAACTCTGGATTGGAACGATCGGTGGCGGACTAAAGTGCCTTAAAAACGGAAGGCTCGTAACGTATACGACGAAAAATGGATTGGCCGATGACGTGGTGCTGTCATTATTGCACGATAACGAAGGAACTCTTTGGATTGGAACCGGTGGGGGCGGGCTAAATCGCTTTACTGATGAGAAATTTACAACGTACGCGGTCCGAGATGGCATGTTTGATAACAACATAATGGCAATTCTTGAAGACAACAAAAAGAATCTCTGGATGAGCTGCAACAAAGGCATCTTCCGCGTGAGCAAAAAAGAGCTGAATGATTTTGCAGATGGAAAATTGAAATCTGTTACTTCATTTGCGTACGATGAAGCGGATGGAATGAAAAGCAGAGAATGTAACGGTGGTACTCAGCCTTCGGGTTGGAAAACGAAGGATGGGAAACTCTGGTTCCCCACTCTGGAAGGCCTTGTGGTAGTCGATCCGGAACATATGACGAAGAACGAGTTGCCGCCTCCGGTTCTCGTAGAAAAAATTGTTGTGGATGGAGTCCCCACGGGGACATCAGACATTGCCGCTGGCAAAGAGAAATTCGAATTCCACTACACGGCACTCAGTTTCCTGATTCCGGATCGCGTGAAGTTCCAATACAAATTGGAAGGGTTCGACGCGGACTGGATAGATGCGGATACTCGCCGCGTCGCTTACTATACGAACCTTCCGCCGGGTAGCTTCAAATTTTCAGTGAAAGCATGTAATAACGATGGAATCTGGAATGAAGCAGGAGCCTCCTTTGCATTTTATTTGCGACCTCACTTCTATCAGACCTACTGGTTCTACGGACTCTGTTTTTTGACGGCATTGTCTGTGGCTATTGGCGCGCACCGTATTCGCGTCCGGCAATTGAAAGGCAGAGAGAAGGATCTGATCCGTGTTGTAGACGAAAAAACCAGAGACCTGCGTGAAGCCAATGATAAGATCGCGAGGCTTCAAGAATCAGCGCCCCAGGCTTTGGAAAATCTTTCAGCATGGTCGAAGTCGGCTGCCGAAGACATTGCGCGCGCTATCGGCGCAACGGAGATCGCGATCTGGACTTTAGAGGAAAATCGGATCAAGCCTGTCACAGGTACGGGTACGAAGGCTCCTTCATTGGAAGCTCTCAAGGCCGCTCTGCCGTTTACTAATATTGTAGCAGATAGCGGAGAAACGATCGTGCCTTTGATGGGGTTGAGCGGCGAGATGTACGGGGCATTGGTGATTTCAGGAGCCAACATTACGTGGGGGGAGGTCCAGAGGCGGCTGGTTACCGCCTTTGCGCATCAACTGGGTGGAACTCTGGAGACTCAACATATGGCCAAACGGCTTGCCCAGGCGGAAGAGAGAAAAGCGATCACGCGGCAAGAGATGCGGAAGCAAGGCATTCCTACGCTTCAAGTATGTCCTGACTGCGGAAGCTGCTACGACGATGCTGTGGAGTCGTGCGAAAAAGACGGGGCGAAGCTGCAGGCGCCGCGCACTCTTCCGTATCGCATTGCGGATCGATACAGGTTGAGCCGGATGCTTGATGAAGGAGGGATGGGCGCCGTTTTTGAAGCTTATGACGAGAAATTAAGCCGGTCCGTAGCCATCAAGATTATAAAAGGAGAACTGCTGAATGACCCTTCCATGCGGATGCGTCTGGAGCGGGAAGCTCACATGGTGGCACGAATCCGTCATCCGGGCGTTGTATCCATCTACGATTTTGGAGAGCTTTCCGATGGTTCCGCTTTTATCGTTATGGAATTTTTGCAAGGTCTGGATCTGGCAGATACTTTGAAATATCAGGGGCCGGGGACCCCTGCGCAAGTTGCGATAGTGTTATCGCAGGTTGGTGATGCCCTGACGGCCGCTCATTCGCAAGGTGTGATTCATCGTGATCTAAAACCCGCAAACCTTTTCATCATCCCGTCCGGAAACACATTTCAGGTAAAAGTAGTTGACTTTGGCCTGGCCAAATCGCCTGGTGAACAAACTTCTGTTACCGTTAGTGGAATGCTTGTGGGAAGTCCTGCATATATGTCACCTGAGCAAATCCGGCAACAACCTCTGGATGCTCGCAGCGACCTTTTTTCTCTCGCCTCTCTCAGCTATGAATTGCTCACCGGCATCATGGCTTTTAACGCTGACCACATCTCGGATGTCCTCACCAAAGTTCTGTTAGAAGAGCCGGCTCCCATTTCATCGAGACTCATGGAAGCGCCTCCCGAACTTGATACTGCCTTCTTCGAAGCTTTCCAAAAAGTTCCCGAAAAGCGACCGAAGACTGTAGCTGTCTGGATTGAGCAAGTAGTGACTCTACTCAATCAAATGACTGCGACAGTCCCGGGATGGCGGCTCGAAAGCATTCTAGAGACGTCCATGCGACAGCGAACTGCAGGGCAGACAGCACGCCACTACGATCAAGTCGTGAGGCGCGCCGTTGAATCAGTCCTCAACGCCTCGGAGGAGGAACGGAGTTCAGTCAGCGACCAACTTTGGAAGGATTTGGAGGATCTATTTTACGCTGCGTTGGAATGCGAACCGAATCAAAGGACCGCGTTCCTTGATCATGCATGCGCCAGTAATCCAGTCTTGCGAGAAAAGGTAGAGGCCCTTCTCCATGCTGACCAGGAGATCAAAGAAGAGGAGTTTCCTGTGTCGAATAAAGACGCGCTCTAATTGCTTAGAAGGCACAACGGAAACCAAACGCGATGCTGGTCTCCGAAGGCGTGGAATTCGCATCCAGCCAGAACACGCCATCCTGCTTTGGTCCGGCTCCAAGAAAATGACCTCCACGAAGGATCGCTGCGGGAAATTTATGAGGTTCGGGAGTCGCCTCATCGATTCCAAAGATGGTGTCGAGACCATAGAGAGCAATGGAGGAATTATTTGGGTCGTCAATATCCTCGTTATCCTGGATCCAGTCCTCCACCCACTCCGCAACGTTTCCAACCATATCAAACACTTTCCAATTGGACACGCAGTCTGAACGGGCGCCGGTCAGGTCGACACTTGCTGTCGTGGATGTATTGCAATCTGTCGTTCCGTTGTCTGCGCCTGTCCCAATCTGTTCATAGTTGGTGGGCGTGCCTGCGGCTGCCATTTGCCATTCTCCATTGCGGAGCAGTCTCTTTCCAACATTCGCGCATGCCTGCTGCGCCTGAAACCAGGTAATCGCTGCCGAGGGCTGAACGCCTTTCGCAGATACAGCAAATATCTTGGCGCCGGGCGTGGTGCAGTCATCGCCATTATCGGAGCACGGATAATTGTCAGTTCCTGCGCCATACTGGGTTCCCTGCGGATCTCCATTTGCTTTGGGTGGGTCTGACCAAACACTTGCCTCATATATATCCACACAGATCGGCCCCACCGGAACCATATTGATTGGGCATTTCAAGGCGGCTGATGCCGTATTTGCCAGTCCGGCAATTGCGATCAGCCCGGCCAACATTACGAATACTGAATTCTTCATGGTAATTCCTCCTGTATTTTTGGCAACGTACTGCTATTTCGTGACAACAACGATCCGTTCTTCTCCCTGAATTGGCGTATTGTCATTGAGGTTTCCTGTGAGCTCAATCGCGATGCACTGCTGATCACTCACAGGGCCCAATGCATCAACAAGGTCGCTCGCATCGAATTGCAGGACGAGATCGGTAAATCCTTCAACAGGTTCTCCGGAAACGCAGTCAGAGCAGTCATCTTTTTCGCCGTTGAATGCATCCGCTACATCTTCAAAGCTCCAGCTCACCGGGGCTATGCCCTCAAGTCGGACCGAACTGACATCAATGTTTGTAACGTCAAAGTCGATGGTTCCGATAACGGCTACTGTAATCTTTCCCTTCGACTTCGTGTTGAACGGATTCGGGCAGCCTTGCGGCTTAAAGTCGATTTCAACCGGAACCGTGGTAATTTCATAGATCCAGGTCTCACCATTCAACGCGCCGTCATCACCTCCAAAAAGCAAAACCTTATCTTCGCCAATAGAAGCCAATGCGTGCAGGGATCGGGCTGAGGGAGATGTTGCAGGTGTTGTTTCGGTCCAGGAGTCGTCGCTATGATTATAGATCCAGGTGTCTGCAAGAAGACCGCTTAAGTCGACCCCTCCGAAGAGTAGAACCTGATTTTCGCGGATGCGCGCCGTGGCAAAGTCGTCCCGGTTTGTTGGAGATGTAAGAGGTGCTTGCTCAGTCCACGTATTGTCGCTCAAATCATAAACCCAGGGGAATGCACTGTGATAGTAAAGCACCCGATCCTCTCCGAGATAGGCGAGACAATGACCGGCGCTGGTGAGAATCCCCTCATGTGTCTTTTCTGTCCAGGCGTTATCGCTCAAATCGTAAATCCATGTGTCATCAGCAGGACCAAAAGGCGAAACGTTTAGTGCTCCACCATGGAGCAGAACCTGATCTCCTCCAATGTAAGACAGGACTGAGTGCCGTCTCTTGCCAGGGGAGGTGTGGGTGGGAATTTTTGAGTCCATGTATTGTCACTCAAGTCGTAAACCCAGGTCTCAGCTCCGCCTGAAAATCCTCCAAAAAGCAAAACCTGGTCTCCTCCGATGTAGGCCAGACCGTGATTGTGTCTCGCTGAAGGAGAAGTAGCAGGGAATTTTTGAGTCCATGCATGGTCACTCAGATCGTAAAACCAGGTCTCATTGTTATTTCCTAAGGGTAAGGAATCGATTCCTCCAAAGAGGAGAACACGGTCTTCTCCAACATAAGCCATTTTGTGATACGCCCTGTCTGAAGGCGATGTCGCCGGGAATTTTTGTGTCCACTCACCTGGACCCGCATTAAGCGGGAGGCAAACCAACATCAAAAAAAACAAGATTGAATATGGGATTCGATTCATATTTCTTCTCCTTCTGATTTTATAGGTGGAAAAAAAGGCTGGATGTTACCACGCAGTTTCGCATCATTGATATTTTCCAACTCAGAGCCATCCGGAAGTGCAATGGTAATATCGGCGCAGTTTCCACACCCATATAAAGGGAAAGAAGAAAGACATACGATGTTAGGAGGTGTTTTATGGGCGAGATCAGAGGCGCGGGCAAACAACCGGTTTTACCGACAACTGCGGAGCCCTCACGCTCCCACGCACAAGAAACGACGGGCAAGACGGAACAGGATTTCGCTGCTTCGCAACCTTTGAGCTCGGAAGGAAAAGCCGCGAAAGCATCCGAATCGCAAATCTCGGGTGAAGCGATGCGCCAGGTTCTGCGGGAATCGCTACTATCCGCTTCCACATCAGCTTCCACGGAAACCATTGGCGGAAGTTATCCTGTCGCGGACAAGGAGGTTGAAGTGAAACCGTGGACGGCAGAGAAAACCACGTGGCAGCCGACGTCGCCTGCTGGTGTTCCTTATAAGAAGGAAGCGCGGGTGCCGGATAATACTCCGATTTTCGACAGCGGAAAGATCGATCGTGAAAAGGTCTTGCAGAGCCTCTCCCAGCACGATCAAAATTCCAAAACTACGGAAGATAAAGATCGCTGCGGCGGAACTGCAGTGATCGCTTCAGCAATCAGCAATGGTGGGGAGAAAGGGTTGCTGAAGCTTACCGGCGCTATGAAAAAGAATCTGCCTGCGGACTTGTTGAAAGATCTCAACGAAATCGAAAAGAAGATTCAAGACAAAACGGCAACACACGGAGATTTGGGAAAGCTGAGCGAATTGATCCATAAAGGATTCGCCGTGGAGGATCCAAAGGGAGGAAAGGGAATTCTGGATGGAGATATGCATTCACTGTATACCGCGGCTGGTCTGGAGCCTCCCAGGGGGACAGGATTGCCGGAGAAAATTTTTCAGAATGGCCAGAGCTGGCCAGTCAATCTTGATACCGATGGTGATGGAACACCCAATCACTGGGTGGTTGCAGGCAAGGATGAGAAAGGCCGCACGTTCATTTACGATCCGGAATCCACCCCGGGCAAACCACAAATTCATTACGGCGGGTCCCCCGAATATGACAAGTACATCGATCAGATGAAGAAGTCCCATTCCGGCTTTGCGCCACTTACAAAAGAAGACGCAGATAGGGCACGGGAAAAATACTACGGCGAAGGACTCCCACTCGATATGGAAGTGGAGTAGGCACTTTCTTTAGTGCCGGTCTTAACTGGCGTAAGGAGGCGACGGCTATTTTCCGTTTCGCTAGGGTTCAGATAGGCTTTGAATCAACTTGTGTACGACAGGAGAATCGGGATTTGCTTTTGCCAGCAAACCCGTCATATTGTTGTTCTGCCCGCTCCAATTCTTCTGCTTTGTCTTGGCCGAAACGTTCCAGATGTAAATTCGGCCTCAGTTCTAATAATTTAGTCGGAGTCCAGGCGGTGGTCCGAAGTTGATCAATCTTCATGACTTCATCGAAATCTATATCGTAAATGCTAACCACGTAAGCGGTCTCTTCGCTGAAAGGAGTCCAGCGAAATAGCGACGCTGTTCCCGGACAACTGTTGCGACAGGCATTAAAGGTACAACACTTGTTTTTTGTTGTGGAAGCGCGCATCAAGATGGATCGGAATGCCAAGGAAGATCGAAATAGAAAGTAGTGCCGGCGTTGGTATATGTTTCAAATCCGATTTTCCCGCCGAATTTTTCGACAATCGCTTTCGTAATACTCAAACCCAGTCCACTTCCACCCTTTTGCCGGCTGCTGAGCGAATCAGCCTGGCTGAACTTCTGAAAGATTCTACTGTGAAATTTCTCCGGTATTCCCGGACCGCAATCCCTCACGGATATACGAACCGAATCGCCGGTGTACAATGCAGAGATTGTAACTGTCTCATTTTCAGGTGAAAACTTAACAGCGTTGGAAAGCAAATTCGTCATTACCTGAATGAACCGATCGCTGTCAACATTCACCATCACTGAAGGTACGATGTCGACGGCCAGGTTGACGCCGAATTGATCGGCATAGGGCTTGTTAGAATGAAAGGCGTGTTCGATCAAAGACTTGATATTATGTGGTTTGAAATCAAACGTCATTGCGCCCGATTCGATCTTATCTAGGTCAAGAAGATCATTGATCAGACGAATGAGACGCTCCGTACCTTTGGAAGCCATATTGACCAACTGTTTTGCAGTAGCTGGCAGATCCTGGCCCATCTTGCTCGCAAGATAATCCAGTGAACCGCGAATCGATGTCAGTGGTATTCGTAATTCATGCGCTACAACGGAGATTAAATCATCTTTCATTTTTTCGATTTTCCTTCGTTCGGTGATATCTTCAACCGTACCCTCGTAGCACAAAATGGTACCGTCCGAATCCCGAATGGCCCGGGCGTTCTCACGAGCGAAAATCACTGACCCGTCTCGCCTCCTCCATTCCGCCTCGAGACCAATGACTTCTCCATCCCTTGCCATTCTTTCGTGAAAGTCGCTCCTTGAGTATTGTGGCTCGAACGGAGGCGCTTCCAAATTTCGTGTTGCGATCTCGTCAAAAGACTCGTACCCCAGCATCCGGATCAATGCGGGATTGGCATTCAGGATTTCCCCATCAGGAGTGGTGCGGTAAACACCTACCGGCACATCTTCAAATAGAGTCCTGTAGCGCTTCTCGCTTTTTCCAAGCGCCTCCTCAGCCTTGACTCTATCCGTAATATCCAGGGCGTCTCCAAGGACGTAAGGTTCATTCCCTTCATCTGCAATAAGGCAATTTCGGTATTGCCAGATGCGATCAATGCCGTCTCTTGTAGATAACCGGATTACCCCGCTGCGGATTTTCTCGCTTCGAATAAGCTGCAGGTATTGTGAAAACAAACTCCTCACCAACGGGTCAACAAACTCCGCCAGGTTTCTCCCAATCATCTCCAGCGGCTGATATCCAAGTGCCTTTGCCGCAGCTGGATTTACAGACGTCAAAATTCCACTCAGGTCGTGAGTGTAGATAAAGCCTAAACTGTTTTCGAACAGATTGCGATAAAGTTTCTCGCTTTCTGCCAATGCCTGTACAGCGCCTTTTCGTTCGATAGCGTACAATATGGACCGTTGCAACACCTGAGGACTGATCTGGTCTTTTATCAAATAGTCCTTAGCGCCCTGGCGGAGCGCTTGTTTTGCCAACCCCTCATCGTCCAGGCTTGTCAAGACTACTATGGGGGCATCCCCACAGACTCCGCTGATTCGACTGACACAATCCAGACCATGAGAATCAGGCAGACTTAGATCAAGGAGCACTATGTCGAAGCAGGCTTTAGAAAGCAATTCCATCGCCTCGCTCAGACGGGAGCACGCATTCAGTAGGAATTTGTAATTCGAATCCGAAACAAGATACTCCTGAACTAAGAGAGTATCCCCGGCGTTGTCTTCCACTAAAAGGGCATGCACGCCCTCTGAAAGACGACCTGTCGACCTTTTGTCCAATGGCATACTCTTTTCGAACGGTATGGGTACTGAGTACGCCATCTCAGCAAGAACTGTGCCGGGCGCGGCCTTCGACAGGAAACTGTATAAGGCAAGATCAAATCACTGAGAAAGTTGAGAAAACATGAGACAGATACAAGATCATTTTCTTTTCATCTTCTTTTTTCCCGGAAGCTTTACGATGGTAAACCAAAAGTCCTCAATAGATTTCACAACCTTAAGGAACTGCTTAACGTCGACAGGCTTGGTGACATAGCAATTGGCATGGAGATCGTAAGCCTTCAAAATATCTGCATCGTCATCCGATGTTGTAAGCACTACAACCGGTATCGTCCTGAGATCTTCATCCCTTTTGATTTCCGCCAGGACAGCACGGCCGTCCATCTTGGGCAGATTGAGGTCGAGCAGAATAGCGTCCGGACGAGAAGCCGTGGCATATTTCCCTCGGCGGTGTAATAGTGCCATAGCCTCCAGCCCATCCTCGACAACCGTCACATGGTTAATGATCTTGGCATCTTGAAGGGCCATAGTGGTCAGTTCCACATCGCCAGGATTATCCTCAACCAGGAGTATTTCAACAATGTTCATAATCCTCCTTCCGCCGGTAGCGTAAAATAGAATTTAGAGCCTTTTCCCACCTCAGATTCTACCCAAATTCGCCCCCCATGTCGCTCCACTATCTTTCGGCAAATCGCAAGACCGATCCCCGTTCCCGGGTATTCCTTTCTGGTATGAAGACGTTGAAATACCAGGAAGACACGTTCATTGTATTCGAGAGAAATGCCTATTCCGTTATCTTGAACACAAAACAGCCACTCTCGTCCTTTCAGGTCCGCAGAGATATGAATATGAGGAGTGGAATTGCTACGAAACTTGATGGCGTTGCTGATCAAGTTTTGAAACAATTGACTCACTTGAATAGCATCGCATGTGATGGAGGGCAGCTGGTCATAAGTTACGCTTGCGCCTGCTTCCTGAATCGCAACCTGGAGATCAGACAAAACTTGAGAGACTATAATCCCGCAGTCAATAGTGTGAAAGTCTTCAACGCTGCGTCCCAGACGGGAGTAAACCAGCAAGTCCTTAATCAATGCTCTCATTCGTAGAGAGCCGTCGACAGCGTATTCAATGAACTTCTCGGCCTGAGAGTCAAGCCGGTTTTTATACTTTTGTTCGAGAAGCTGCATGTAACTGATCACCATACGCAGCGGTTCTTGCAAGTCGTGAGATGCAACATAGGCAAATTGTTCCAGTTCTTCTGCTTTCCTTTGCGACTCGGAGCGGGATTGGCGAAGCGCTTCTTCCGATCTCTTACGCTCAGTAATATCGCGAATAACTCCAGCAAAGAAGGATTGTTGGCCGCTTTGCCACGTGCTGATGGAGATCTCTAATGGAAATTCGACGCCGTCCTTACGGAGACCGTGAAGCTCGAGGACCTTTCCGATGACCGTGTGTGCGCCGGTTGATTTGAAACGTTCCAGCCCGCTGCTATGCGCGTCTCTATATCGCACAGGCATCAGGACCGTTAACGGGCGGCCCGCTAATTCCTGTTCGGTATAGCCGAAAATCTGTTCTGCGCTCCGGTTGCACGAAACAACACATCCGTTCTCATCCGCCAGAACAATGGCATCGAGGGCCGACTGCACCACTGAACGAAACCGTTCTTCGCTCTGTCGCAGTGCTTCGTTAGTTCGCACCAGATCCGCCGTTCTATGTCCGACGACTTCTTCAACCTCTAACGTGCGTCCTGTGACCAGGAGCAGCAGGATTCCCAAAAGACCTGTAAACAGTAATCCTCCTGCCAGTAAAGCCCATCTCTGCCACGATCTCTGCGCTAACAGGTATTCACTGCTAGCAGAAAAGCGCAGAATCCATAAACGCCCGGCCATATTCAACTTCATGGTTGTTTGTGGATCCTGCGCAGGAGGCGATTCAGCCGACTGATAAATCAGTTTCTCTTCCCCTTTGTCTGAATTGCCAAACAAACGAATCACAATGCCTTTGCTGTCAAGCCCTCTAGCGGATTTGTTGATCAGATCGCCGATTCGAAAAACGCCCGAAATGAAGGCTTCGCAATTCTTCAGGCCATTTTCAATCGTCTCCGATGTGTAATCCGTTCGTAACAGAGGAAGCACCAGCAGAAAACCAAACTGATGTTCTCTCTCCTGTACAAGCGTGATCCAGCTGGAAGCAGATGCTTCACCGCTTTCCCCTGCCCGGTCTAAAGCCGCAAGTCTGTCCGGGTCGGACGCCAGATCAAACCCCAGTGCGGTTTCGTTCCCGGCGAAGGGTTCTATGAAACAAACTGGAAAATAGAAAGCGCGTTCACCGGCCCGCACTAATTGTTCTCGGGAATTCATTTCGACTATTTCGAATCCAGAGTGACCCTCCTGCCGGATTCGTTCCTCAAATTCGCGGCGCTCCGATTGACCGACTCGGGGCACCCATGACAGTGCTTGAATCCCCAGATCGTTTGTCGGTATATGCTGAATAAACCTGTGGAACTCTTGACGGGTCACACCATTAGACGCTGTGTAAAACGCTCTTACTGATTGGAGAATTTTCAGACAGCCTTCAAAATTGCCACGCACTGCATGCCCCAGGGCCTCCGACCTTCGCTGGAATTCAAGCAGAATTCGTTGCTCTTCCAGAACATTTGCATAAACATGAAGCAAGACAGCCAGCACAAGAGTAAGAAAAAGCGGAACGGTAACCGACATCTTTCTTCGGAACGGACCAACCACTTCCTTTCCGGCGGCTAGAAGAATCAAAGGCGCAAATATCAGGACTCCAATGGCGTCACCGGTCCACCAGGTCACCCAGTTTAATGGGAAATCTTGCCATGTGAGCGTACCCGTAAGCAAAAGGCTCGTTACGCCGGTGCTGGCGCTGACCAAACAACTTAACGGTCCGCCCAGGACTGCAAATAGAAGTACATCTCTTGACTTTGCAAGCGAATTCGGATAACCGATCTTGCGACGTATCAAGTAAGCGCCTATGGCCGCCTGCAAGGCTGCGCCGGCGCCGATAGAAAGGGGAAGGATGATGAAGTTGGTTACGGTACCGGCAGCAGCCGACTGCATCGAAGTCGAAACATTCACAAAGAAAGATCCCAGGAGGATGCCGGGCCAAACGTGATAGCCCCGAGTAAGAACGGCTGCCAGCGCAATTCCGGCAGCAGGCCACACCGCTGTCGCATAGCCTGGAGGAATGGCCAGCAACAATGCCAGCTTGCCGGCTACAAAGTAAGCAAGGCCGGCCATAATAATATCCGCCCAAAGGGGAAGGTGATGACGAAGGCTTGCAAAAACTGATCGCATCCTCGTTAGATTTTGGCGTCAAATACCGCCATCTTGGACTACTTTATCAATTCTAGTGATAAACATATAGAATGTGGTTATTTAGAAGAGCGCTTCTCCTTTTTGTTCTTGTACATTTCCGCATCAGCGCGCTCGATAAGAGCATCAATATCGCAAGGATTTTCAGCATCATAGCAGGCCACGCCGATACTCAATGAAAGTTCGAATGGACGTTGTGTTCTCGCCCTTTGTCTGGAAAGGTGCTGCTCAAGTCGTGAGAGGATCATTTGAAGGCGGTCCGGAACCATCTCGACTGCGAGGCAGGCAAATTCGTCGCCCCCGATCCGGGCAAGAATGTCAGCGTTGCGAAATGTCCGTTTCAATACGTCAGCTGTATCCATTAGAGCAAGATCTCCGCAGCGATGTCCCAGAGTGTCGTTGATCTTTTTTAGACCGTCCAGATCTGCAAAAATCAGCGCTATTCCTTTTTGCGATCTCCCGGCAATTTCTAACTGTTTTTTGCCCAGGATCTCGAAGCCCCGGCGGTTGTGCAACCCGGTTAACTCATCGATGAGGGAAAGCGCCTTCAGTTCTTGAAGCATATGGTGACGTTCAACAGCATAATGGGCAGCCTGCACCAGCCGTCTCCGTTCACTGTGACCTTTCACCAGATAGTCCTGTGCGCCTTGACCCACAGCCTGAAGAGCTGTCATTTCATCATCAAGACCTGTAAGAACGACGATGGCAACATCAGGAAAGTCATGATGCAGTTTGACGAACGTTTCTAACCCATGACTGTCCGGAAGAGAGAGATCCACAAAGACGAGATCGAACGATTCTGCCGTAAGCTGCTGAAGGGCATCATCAAGCCTCTCTAAGCGTTGAATCACAAATTTCGGCGAGTCTCCAGACCTCAGCATCTCATCCAACAAAAGAGCATCGCCCGGGTTGTCTTCAGCTAAAAGGATCCTCGTTACCTCAGTCATCGTTCTTTGGAAGTTCTACCCTCAGGCCCTGAAGCCCGGATCATCTCGCTTATAAAGCGGTGAACTCTTCAGACCTGGTTAAACAATTTGTCAAAATCGTAGGGTGCAAACCATTTCTTCATCTGGGATCAGAGATGGCTTTCTTTCGCTTCCACGCATGCATGCACCACGCCCCGCGGCAAATTTAATCGCTTTTCCCCCACGAGGTTCTTGATTGATTGTATCACATGCCCCCCATTGGATGTTATCTTGGTAGTGACTTATCCAAGGGGGAGAATCGCTTCACAACCTTGTGTTACAGTGCACCAGAGAACTCTTCATGACTTCACGGAAATCTATATCGTAAATGGTAACCACGTAAGCTGTCTCCTCCCTGAAAGGAGTCCAGCAAAATAGCGGACGCTGTTCCCGGACAACTGTTGCAACGGGTGTTAAAGGTAAAACAATTGTTTTCTGTTGTTGTGGAACGGAGTTTCTGATTTTCATTTTGAAGCCGTGCCACACGGTTATCTAAATCAGAAATCTGATTTCTGAGACTTTGTGTGCTGATCCAGACCACGACAGCAGCCGCAGCGGCTAGTTGTAACGGATTAGAGAACCGGTTGCGGACAGGCGTTGTGGTTCTGCAGGATCAAACTGCAAGCTATTTTTGAACGACTTCAGTTCCATTGCTTCTGCGGCACATCTGGAACAGATCTGCAGATGGCTCTCTGCAATTTCCCGATCCACTTCATCCAGAGTTTCATCGAGGTAAGCTTCGGTTTGTTCATAGGTGAGGTGATCGAAATCTTCCTCTTCACTATCCAGCCCATCCCGAATAGAGGAAATCATTTCCCGCAAAGCCTCTCCCTCAAGCACCTTCTTTCGGCATTCCGAGCAAAACACAAGATGATCAGCTGCAGCCCGCAATTCGTCTGGCAAGCCCTTTCCATTCTTAAATTGCTCCAGTTGTTCAGGCAATAAGTGCTGTTTCAAATTGAATCTCCCCTAAATTGCGCCTTAATTCTATTGGGCGCAAATTTCGGCGTTATATTACCCTTCATCACCCTACCGTCCCATGATGATTCAGAAAATAACGGAGCTGGTATTTCAGATGAGACCGCAGAGGATACTTTCTCGCATATATTCGCAAAACGTGTGGTAGGTAATGGTCTGGATCTGGCCTTTAAAAATGTTGAATCTGAATTATTTCCGCATGCGACTTGAACTTGCGCAGCTGGGTAAGAACGCGCAAAACGCTTCGTTGCAGAGGTCTTCGGCCTCTTGCCGTTCGAAGAAATTACTGGAAAGTGATAACTTGCTTCGGATCACCTCGCCAATTGATCGGCACAGCATATTCGGATATCCAACAAGTGATCTCCAAACCGCAGAAGTGAGGACCTATCT
This sequence comes from bacterium, assembly GCA_022616075.1. Taxonomy (NCBI): domain Bacteria; species bacterium. The sequence goes on along the minus strand of JAKEFK010000029.1, from coordinate 977 downwards.
AGCGACCGATGAACACCAATGCACACGGATGGTAAAGAATCTCTGCGTTTCTGCACCCGAAACTTGGAATTCCCTTCGAAATTCGAAATTCATGTATTCGATATGCGCCGCATGGCTTCGCGCTCGTGCATGACGATCCATCTGCATTTCTCACAGAAAAGAATGAGAAATCTCTGAGAAATCCTCCTATCCGAGAAAACTCGGCGATCAATAAAGAATCGTGACTTCTAGATTGAACAGGAATCTGGAAAAATGTTTCTCATTTGAAGCTGTCCTTACTCCCCTTCTCCTCATACATCGCATTGGCAAGAGATTTGCCCTCTTAATTTTGATTTCAATAACACGAATGGAGAATTAACAAAATGTTAAAAAAAAGCACGGTTCTCTTATCTATCCTCTGCTTGTTCTTCCTCTGCTTTGCAGATGCAGGAGAGGAACATGGAATGGGTTCGGGCCTGGAAGACAATTCGATTGCGAATCTTGTGCAAGGTCTTGGTGTTTCCTGGGTTCGATTGAGTGCATACTGGAAATGGATTGAGATTTCGAAAGGCGTTTATGATTGGTCTGCTTTGGATTCTGTCATCAACAGAGGCACGAATCGAAATCTCAAAATGTTCATTTCAATCGGCGCAACGCCGTCTTGGGCGAATGGCGGCAAAGCAGACAACGTTCCGCCTCTCAACAACACCGATTATGGTGATTTTTGCTTTGCAGTTGCCAATCGGTACAAAAACAACTCCCTTGTCAAAGCCTACGGGATGTGGAATGAGCCGGACGTCTCTATGTTTTGGAATGGAACTCGCCAGCAATACCAAAACAAGATTTTGATTCCCGGTTCGAAAAAAATTCATCAAGCAAAATCCACCCTGCTGGTCGGCGCGCCGGAGTTGAGTGACGACTGGCCAAACGATCAATCACACTGGGGACTTGGATTGCTGCTGGACACAGCCGGTGCACAAATTGATGTCGCGACTGTT
>JAKEFK010000028.1 GCA_022616075.1 bacterium | reverse complement strand
GTGAAAGGATCTGTGATGCCGAAAGGCGTTGAGCACAACGAAAAGAAGCCATGACGCTGCAAGATTTTGAAAGTGTGAAAGGATCTGTGATGCCGAAAGGCGTTGAGCACTGATATTTCCCCGGGCGTGCGTGATTTTCGCGCATTTGTGAAAGGATCTGTGATGCCGAAAGGCGTTGAGCACTGTTGCAGAACGATTGGATTTCGTATCCGCCAGCCGTGGTGAAAGGATCTGTGATGCCGAAAGGCGTTGAGCACGTTCATATAAGTGGGAACCCTTCTATTTCGCCCATGTGAAAGGATTTGAAGTTTGGATTTTGGAGCTTATTTTTATTTTGTCATTCAAGATTTGGAATTTTCGATAACCGATCAGGGAACCGTCTTCCCGTTTTTTACGTAGTGAAAACTGGAAGCTTTCATGAGAAGAGTGGCGCGAATCCTGATCATTTGTTTACTTCTCTTCGGCTCAATCTCAGCTTTATGGAATGGCATCAGCGATTGGTCGGTGGTTCAAGGTTTATCAGAAAGAATCGTTTCAGTCCTGGTCATCGCCTCAGGAGTAACAGCCTTGCTTGCTGTAGCAGCCCTGATGCGGAAGTGGAAATTGGCGCTTGGAATTGTTTTGCTTTGGAGTGTGACAGCATCCGCTTCCGCCGTTTTCGCGGCATATACTTATGCTGAAGCGGGCGCCTCAAACATTGCCGCCATTTCGGCAGCGGGTGGCATGGTTCTGTTTCTCCTTCCTCTTCTACTATTCTTGAGAAATGATCTGCGCCGGCAGGAGCCAAAGTAACCTGGCGTTCTTGGGGCTTGGCGGTTCAATGTATCTCATTCTCAGAAATCAGAATCTGCATTTCATATAACCTACGTACTAGCGACGGTTCAAGACCCTTCCAATCACCATTCTTGATTTGCTCAAACACAGGCTCCGGAAGATCAACCGGATCGAAGGAGCGATAACCCCAAACTCTCACAGCATGATTGCCCAAATCTTCTGAAGTAAAATTTCCGGGTTTTAGATGATCCGGCATCGGTGGAACGTCAACAAGCTTTTGAAATCTCTTCAATACATCCACCGCAAGAGCAGATGCTTCCGTACCGGAAAGCTCCAGGACTTCTGCCCAGTTTAAACCGGAGACCTTCTGGAAACATTGCTTGTAGAACTCCTGTTCGCGACCAGTCCAATTCCCCCACACGGCCTGGCGAGGTCTCCCCTCTTGTTCGGGAATTCGGACATCCAGCTCACGCACACACCAATCAGAAAGTTTTTTTTCAACGGATCCAAGGAGATCAGAAAGAGTAGTCCAAAAATCCAATCCGAAAACACCTCTCTCATATTTGCAAAACCAGGTGGAACATCGGGAATTCCGGTACCGCCAGATGCCACACAAGCCGCCATCCCGATCGATGTAATAAGGACACCGTAGATGCTCTGCTTCCCCAAAAGCTTTGTCTAAGTAATGCCACCAGTAAAACCATGGCGGCTGGACTCCAGCAGGCGTGACCATGAGTGTTTCTCCCTCACGCTGGAAAAGAGCCTTTCCTTCAGCAAATTGTGGATCTTCATCCGACAGGATTCCACCAACCAGAAAATTCGGGAGTATGGGAATATAACTGCAACATTTTGTTGAGGGATTAAAAACACGATCCCGCGCGGTAATCTGTTCGGGGAGTTTGCACATGGAACAATCAGAACAAGTCGCGCGGGGCTCATCCGGCACCGGCCGCCCGTCCAGGAGTTGCTCCATCCATGAAACGTAGAGCGCCGGAAAATTATATTTTTTCATGGAGCAGGTCTATTGTAGAATATTATACGGGATGCGCTATCTTTCCTCTTTTGTCATCGTTTTGTACGCTCTTCTCACAACCGCCGCAAACACAAACGTTCCCCAAGTGATGGCCGTGACGGTATTGACGGCAGATCTGCTCTCGCAAACGGTATTCGCAAAATCCGTAGATGGAAATAAGCAGACATTTCGCATGTCATCGAAAACACCCGTGAGCAGTCTTGCTCAGGCGGGAATGAACCGGTCTCTTCACGGAGGAGCAGGATATCAATTCATCGTTCATTACCAGATGGTTCAGGGAGAGAAAGTGGCAACGGCGTTTCACTATATCGGCCGGGAGGAATGGAAGCGCTCCAACGGCATGGTGGCATTGGCAGACACTAAATTACGCACGATTGTGTTGAAACCAGAAGAAGGATCGGAAGAAAAATTTGTTGCAGGGCAGTATTGCGCTGTTCAAACGGCATCAGGCGCAAAAACGTTTAGCGCCTGGACAAAAGAAAATGCGGGCGCAGAAGTTCCCGCAACCCTCTACTACACAGTGATAAAAAACGGAAAAGTTGCACACCTGATCGAACTCTCCGAAGCTACTAAGTAGTTTTTGCTCTCACAGCGATGTAGTATAAATAGATCATGAAGTCGATCGATACTTCAATCACGTTTTCAGAATATCAGGAATTTCGCAAGTGGGTGGAAGATAAACCGGGATACTGGATCTTAGTTGAAGGAGTCCCAATGCCAAGTCCATCACCCACGCGAATTCACCAAAAAATATCCAAGCGACTGCTACTGGACCTTGTCAGAGCGGTAGAACAGGAAGGCCTGGGGGAAGTTTACGATGCGCCTCTGGATGTTAAGCTTTCGCCAAACACCGTTTATCAGCCTGATCTTATAGTAGTGCTGCAGGAGCATTTCGACCGGCTGCGGCCCACTCATATTGAAGGAGCTCCGGACCTGGTTATCGAAATCCTGTCTCCGGCCACCGCAAAAATTGACCTGTTCGACAAAAAATATCACTACGCCGGCGCGGGTGTTTTCGAATACTGGATCGTTGATCCTGATACCTCAAGCATAGAGATCTATGTTCTGGAATCAGGCGCTCTAACTCTTAAGTTTTCTGCTAGAGCAACAGGAACAGCAAAAAGTTTTCTGATTCGGGAGCTTGTCATCGATCTTTCAGCTCTCTTCGACAATCTCTGACAGTCTCTTGTCGCTAGAGGCGCCGATGGAGCACACAGTCACTATGATACATCTTGACGGGAATCGTCAGAAAAGACATAAAGGGACCGGTCCTCAGGAAGCTTTGAATATCCTGGCCTGAGCAAGTACAGCATAACTCCAGCAAATTCTAAAATGGATTGATTTCAGTTTCAGTCCTCAGCTCCGGGAGTAGGATTCTATAAGCGCCGTTGCCGAAAACTGTATTCTTTCCAACTCCGATCCACTGACCGGCAACCAGAAACGGAAGGAATGGAGATAGATCCCCGGAAAACGTAACTTTTCCGACAAAGCCGCTGAGTGATCCGATTGCTTTTTTTGCTGTTCGCTGCAGTAAAAATACATCACCGAGCTGATCCGGTCGCGCAGCCGCTTGAAAATATGATGGAATTCAGGCTCCACCACTTCCTTCTCCTGGTACATCAATTTTGTCGGACTTATGAATTCCAATTCCAGGCGATCGGGCCGCATATCATCACAGGCACGAAGTATCTCCGGCATCCTGATCACAATATTCGCATTACGGACCAGTTGATCGGTCGATGAGTAGATCAAGTTTTTGAGATTCTTCAATGGGTCGATAACATGAATCGTTTCCAGCCGGAACCTGCCTCGGTTGACTCCGATTCACCCGTTCTGAACAGAAAAGGTCGCGGGATATCCTGATAATTCCGGAGTTGCATGGCGTGGACCGGAGGTGCAGGCTCAAAAATTGCCGCATAAGGACAACGCTGCAGCCGCGCGCAATCCGCGCAATCTTCGCGAAAGTATGCGCCACAAACGAGACGGCGGCATTCGTAACCAAAAGCGCCGCGCAGGACGTTCGCTTTATTGTAACGAGGCAGTACGAGTCCATTCTCAGGGGTCAGGGTAAACTCGAAAATGGCAATGCGGAGTCCTTGCAGCCAATCGGCGACTCGACTGGTTAACATGAATCTATTCTACGGCATGCGGTGAAAACCCTGTTGGGAGAAATCCGGGTCAAACGCGAAGACCTGTTTGAGTCCCATAGATCGCATGGTTTCAAAGCTCACGCAATCGACCAGACTCAATTGACGACGGTTCGCCACCAGAAGCGCCGAAACGGCAGCAGCATGAAGAGTTTCGGAAACCCACTCGATTTTCAAAACGGGAATCACATCCGTTTGAAAGCTCCGGACTGCCGGCATACCAAGACGGTGCCGCAACAGTGCCAGAGTTTCGACAAGAATATAGTTAGTACACACCAGGATCGCTCCCGAATTCAAGACATCCTGCCAAAGCTGCCTGGCTTGCTTGTGGTTTCGATCGTCGGCGTCCATCACGGCGAAAAAGGCGGAGGTGTCTACGTACAGATTCATTTGCTGTAGGCTTCATCCAGATAGC
>JAKEFK010000027.1 GCA_022616075.1 bacterium | reverse complement strand
CGTTTTATCATCGGTCTTCTGGCGATACTGCTGATGCTCACACCTATCACGAAGGCCGATACCGAGATGTTGTTCACCGACAATTTTGAAGGCAACCTGGACGGATGGGAGATATTCAGCACTCCAGATGTTGTCATTCGCTCCTCAAATGATCCCTCTCACGATAAAGTGTTGGTACTCATTCCTAATGGAGATGTATACGCGCTGGTGCGAGGGTCTGATCGTTGGAAGGGCATACGAATGCAAGGAGACGTTTTGTTTCCGAAAGATGAATCAAACTATCTTGGCATTATCTACAATTTTCGGACGGTTGGAGGTCGAACTGATTTTGGGAATATTTATATCAAGGGGGACGGCAGTTATCTGCAGGCAAATCCTCACTGGGACTTCAATGTTGGCCGAACTCTCTATCCGGAGTTTCACGTAAACCTGAGTGGCACTGCTGCCATACGAATCGGAGAATGGCAACACTTTAAGGTTGAGGTAATAAAGAACGAATGTCATTTCTATGTTGGGGACATGTCAACTCCTCAGTTAACGTATCCGCTAAGGAGTTTGAAGACCTCCGGTCATTTCGGATTGCAGCCGAGATCGGTAGGTGGAGAAGTTTGGGTCGACAATATAGTCGTCGATTCCATCAAGACGTTCACCTACAAAGGGCCTAGCCGGCCGGCTATTTCATACGAAACAGAATCATTGTTGACCAGATGGGAGGTACTCGGTCCATTGGAAAGGAATAAGGATGACGTCCCCCGTAATACCGATGCAAAAGGCAATTCATGGCGATCCTTCGCTACAGATGAACGTGGCGCAGTGATAACGGCAATGGTCACCGATTATCAGGGTCCGCGAACTGTCGCTTACTTCCGCACACGATTTGAACACGGTAAGGATGAAGAGCTATTCTTGCACATCAGTACTGTGGATGACCTTGCGGTCTGGGTAAACGGGCGTTTTCAATGGTTTATTCCCCGTGATGAAAATGCATGGTTCGATTTCAGGAAGAAGCCCGAACATGCCGGACAACGCATTCCCATTCCAATCAGGAAGGGAGAGAATCAGATTGTTGTTCGCGCCCGTGGGGGTGTTTATGCATCTGGTGGATTCTATGCATGTCTGGAAACTCCGAAGTGACAACAAAACGACTCTTGAATTTACTGGCGCTTCTGGTGCTTTCATCAAGCATCCAGGCCAAGGATCCCACTCTGTGGGGAAATCTGCCTCATGGCGGATTCACTACTATCGGGTTCAAAATCTTTCAATTTGCAGATGCGGACAGAGGGAATAGACCGATACAAGTAAGCCTTTGGTATCCGGCACAAGGGAATAACAATTGCGCCAGGTTACGATATAAAGACTATTTTCTCTTAAGCGTTATAGAAAAAGGAAACGCACTTACTGATGATGAGGCAAATACGTCACTTGATGATTACCAAAAACAAATCGCTTCAATGGGAATTCCAGAAAGCGCATTCGAACAGTGGATGCAATCGGAGATGGGAGCTACACCGGATGCGAAATCATTTCCCGGTCGTTATCCCTTAATTCTGATCGCACAAGGTAATTTTCAATCCGCTCATCACCAGGCAATTCTGGCTGAATTTCTCGCGAATAATGGTTATGTTGTGGCAACTTGTCCGTCCCAGACAAGGATTTCCGGACCGATGACGTCGGAAAATGATATTCTTCCGAGCGCTCAGGAACAAGTAATGGATCTAAAATTCATCCTGCAGGCTCTGGGAAAGCAATTAAACATAGACCCCGGCAAAGTCGGGGTGGTGGCGCACAGTTTTGGCGCACGATCGGCGCTTCTATTGGTAATCCAAACCCCGGACGTGAAAGCGCTTGTCAGCCTGGATGGCGGCATTGGAAACAAACAAGGTAAAGGGTTGATCGAGAGGTCGCCTTTGTTTGATGCGCAGAAAGTTACGGTGCCAATTCTTCATTTCTACGAAGATGTTGAGCAGTTCATGGTACCTGATTTTGATCTCTTGCGGTCGCTCGTTCATTCGGAAAGATATCTTATGAAGATCGAGAAAATGCGACATTTGTATTTTACAAGCCTGGGAATGGTTTCCGGTGTTATTCCCGGGGGTGCTCCTTCCTCCTTAGACATCAAACAGAGGTATGAAGCCGTTTGCTTCTACACTTTACATTTTCTCAACGCCTATCTAAAAAGCAATTCCGAGAGCCGCACATTGCTTCTAAAAGAACCCAACCAAAACGGTCTTGCTGCTGAAATTCTGATTGAAAGGATTGAACCCAAAAAATAACCGGCATGAGTGAGCGAGGGGCGGAAGCATCGGGTGCAACGAAATCGTTCGCCACAAGCATCATCATCAACTCTCCTTCGATTTCCGGCAGTTTTGGAGTTGAACTCTTGAGGCAGTGACGCGGGCACAGCAATCGATTTCCTAAAGACGGAATACTTAACCGAATAGTTAAATGATTCCGTTCAGAGCTTCAGTTTTATTGGACCCTCAGCAGGGTGGCTCTCCTGTTCCACCGCAGGGGCACGGGTCGGTTGCCGCCCATCCACTCAAACCCGTCGCGCCCAAAGTCGCTGGCTGATTGGGGTTTTGACTCAGCCAAAACCTGTTGAATGTCACAATCGCGTGGGGCATCACACGTTGCTGGCAGATAAGAGTTTTAATGAAACTAGAAAAGTTGTCGAAATCGGTGTATTGCGTCCAGTTGATGCTCCCATCCTGCGCAATGTGGCATGTCCGGCATGCGGGTTTCACTACCCGGCTGTACGCGTCAGCGTGGGAGGCAGGAGTTGTCCATCCAGGAGGCACAAAACTGGTTATCTGATTTCCCGCGCCGCCCGGATACCATCCGTCAATTACGTCGGTAATGGAAGCCAGGGCATTCGTATCCTTCACGCGTAAGTTCAGATCTCTAAATTTGTTCTGCTGATCCTGCCTTCTGAATCCAACCACGCCTGAATATCCAAAATTATCAAGATCAAATGGGAGGAACTGCGAGCCTTGATCAGGACTCTCACCCGTTTTGTACCGCAAATGACTAGGGACGTTTCCACTTTGCTGAACAAATTCCCCGTTGTTATAGGACCCGGCGTGGCACGTCAAACAAAGGCCCGGAACGAACTTTTGTCCCCGGTTGTCGAGATCTGCAGATGCAACCCGGGTTCCTGCGTTATTGAAAACATAAAATTTTGTAAACCGGGTACTTAAAGGCGCGGCAGAGTATTCCATCGTAACGCAAGCGATCAAATTGATATCGAGTCTTGCTTCATCCACTGTTGGATAGTTGCAGACGTAAAACGCCAAATCGCTGCCGACTTTTTTCGCATGCATTGCCCTGCCGAATCCTAGATCGGCTGCATTCTCATAAGCTGCACTAAACTCGCCAGTAGCAGAATCGTCATCAAAGTTGTTGCCGTTATTATTCGCATCCGGATCATTTGCGAGTGAGTTCGCTCCCTTCCAGGAACTGAAAGTGGTCTTCCCGTTTGTTGGATCAATAGCGTTATAGTAAGCGGCGGCACTGGTTGCGTCGTCAATTCCTTCACGCACCATAAAATGGAATTCGCCGGCAGGTGGAGCAAACGGTGGATTCTGCGGTACGCCCATTGTCAGCGTCGCTTCAGAGTTACAGACAGAGTAAGGATAGGGGGGTGAGGGGTCAGCCGTTCCAGGAATCCCTGCGCCCGAATTGACTGTTTGCTCGCCTAAGGCGATGACGTTCTGCGATGAATCCAAAACATTTAACTTAATGGGTGTATTCGCAGGAAGACGTGTGATTGCGCTGAGCGTATCATTCAGGGTTACAGTTTTGACTTTGTCCAGGCCATTGCCAGTAGGAACGGTGACACGAAGGTTTACAGGCAACGTGAGCCGATTCTCATCGATGATAAGCCTCATACATGCAGCATCGGTAAAGGCAACATCGACATTTAGCGTGGAGAAATGTGTAACTTCTCCTTCGTAGAAATTACCTGTGAGCTTAGCCTTCCCTTCCTCCACCCACACTCCTGTTTTAGAGTCGTACCACCAGAGCGGAATAGTTTGTGGAGGACCTGGAGTAGCTGCCATTTGCCCGGAGTCCACCGGGATACTGACAATTGCTTTTTTGCCGGATGCCAATCCATAATGTTTACCGTTGGCATCCATCAGATTGATATCTACAGCGCCAAAACTAACCATAGTGACAATCTATTCGAAGAGTCTTGGCCGGTGTAATCCCCGGGAAACGGATTTTGAGGATCTCGAAGATCAAACGTGTGCAAATACAACTCTAACGGTGAGGTTGCAGGATTGCCGTTGGAATCAACAATCGAATTGGCAGGAATCCTGACTCGAGATCCAAACTCCCTTCTCACCGGTTTCTCTCGAACATCGATTGGTTGCCGTGGATCTATCGATGATTGGAAAGCTTTGTTCATGAGATATCTTCCACCGATTGCTTTTTCGTAGAAGACTTTGGACAAGCTGGCATATCCTTGTTTTTCAATGTTCAAAACATAGCGCGAGCTTTCCTGTGGAAGTACTACTACGAAATAACCATCCGCATTTGTTTTTGTGGTCTGCCCACCAACGCTTATGCTGGCGCCGTCAATGAGTGGTCCATCGCTTCCTTGCACGGTTCCTGAGAAAACGATTCCCTTATCGGTGGAGAGAGAAACTTTGCGAGTACGATATCCTCCCTTGCCATCGGAGACCTGAACGTAAAGCGTGTGCAATCCCCTACCGTTCGGAAGCTTCCAGTCCACGGTAGGAGAATCTTGAGAAGTAAAGCCGGGAACGTCAGTGCCCCATTTATAATGAAGCTGGTCACCATTTCTATCCTGAGCGGTTGCAGTAACACGCACGGTGGTTCCAGCGGGAACCAGTCGAACTCCCTGTCCCGCCAGAGTGGCAACGACAGTGGAAACGCCGGGACTAAAATTCCGGAATGTCAGATCTACAATATTACTCTGTCCCGTTGATATGGTTTTTTCAGCAGTAGAGGCTTCGCAGTTTGCGTGAATCCGAAATGAGCCACCAGGAACTCTGGTAATCAAATAATCACCAAAGATGTTGGCCAGAACCGGAGCGGTAACCTCTGTATTCGCGCTATCAAGGAGTGAAACGGTGGTGGCGATATTTACGCCAAAAAATGGATCAATGGAACGACAAGGAGTTCCATCAGCCAGGGTGACGCGTCCTGAAATGAAACCACCTTCAGGAACAATTCTTACCGGCAAGGGGTAAACATTTGTGTTGACAATATCGAATGTAGTCGGGTTGCAATCCGGGACAAACCCGTCCCCTTCCCAACATAGCTGGTAACGCCCCGCAGGTTGGTGAGATAAAACAAAGCGACCATTTAAGTCCGTGACGACCTTCGATGTCAGGGCAGAACTTACGGTGTTCTTAAGGTAAACCGATATGCCGGGCAAGAAGATTTGCCTCACCTTGGCTTGCGTTTCCACCAGAGCATACACGAACCCATGAGTTTGACCGCCTTTACCTTGCAACACAGGCGGTACTTTCTTGGGACATCCATTTGCTGTAAAAACAAAAAGCAGAAAGCCGGAAAAAAACAAAAATCTGTACAGCAAGTATCTAAAAGCAGAGGATAATCGGTTGAACATGGTACGCCTCCTTTGATCCATTCATCCCTTTTGGTAAAACATAGTCGCACGTTCTAAAAGTCAGGAATCTTATACTTCTCTCCTTTTGGGCCCAAACGATGATCTGTAGCGGTCACGATAAATGTGAATCCGCCTGCGACCATCTGCTCAATTTCGAAACATCTTGTTCCCGGAATGAGTTTCGGAATCAGTGTTTTATGGACAACTGTAATTTCACCGATCGGTCCGGGCTTTAATTTCTTGGCGTTATATTCGATGCCGAGCGACATAGCCAGAAACTGTCCATCGTCTAAAGGCGGAATCTCTAACCCGTTTTCGCCCTTATTGGATTGCAAAATCACAGCTTCTTCCGGAAAAGGCCTTGCCCGTTCTCCCAGCTTTCCTTCAGCCAGTTGTGTGTAAGGCACTTGCTTAAAACCTTTCAATTTGCTTTCACCTTTTCGGAAAAAGCGTTCAAAGTTTTCTTTAGGAATCGCAAAATACAATTGGAATGCCTCGCGTTGCAATTTCGTTTCCAGAATGAGAGTGTTGCGCCCCGCATCGGGGAGTCTGAAAAAGAGAGGTTGACCCACTATGAAGTTCTTCCAGATAATGTTCGGCGTTGGATCAGTCGATGTTAAGTTGATCTCGAACGGCGCCAGGTTTTTCTGTGCAAGGCGTCTATCCTGATCCGGTGTATCACCGAAATTGGGAAAGCTGGTTCCCTGTTCACGCACCACTACTTTTACACAGAGATGCGCGGACTGACCATGGACCCATTGTTCTGGAGTGAGCCCACCCAAATTCAAACCATTCGAAACCGCATCGTTAAGCGCAGCAACAATCCCATTAAAGGTCGTTTGGACATTCATCCGGAAACCCACGACGTCATACCGACCTGACCTCAAGAAATACTGTTCGTAGATCCCGTTGGTATCATTCAGATCAAGATTCGATAAAGAGGGAAGCTGCACTCCCGGACTAACCAGAGTGTTCCAAACCATAACGCTTGCCGCTGCTTGCAACGCGGGTGGATGATTGATAAACCGGCCTGCATTTGTGTTGCCACGATTTCCAATAATGGCAGCGACATAATATTCACTACCAGCATTGAGAGTGGGTGGATTCACGGTATTACCTGTGGCAGGATCCACTAAGAAAATAAGTGAAGTTGCCCAGTAATTACTTGGCACGCCGGGCCTGACTCCTTGATCACCGGGCATGCTGCATACGAACAATACGACTCCGGCATCCGGTCCCGCAAAACCGGCCGGCATCGAACCGATTACGCCATTCGGGATATCTCTGATTTTTCCGGCCGTTATCCAGCTCGCGAATGTATCCACCAATTTCGGAGCAGGCGCATTGATTTGAAACTCTTGCCACGCGAGAGGAGTACCTGGAGGCATTGTGGGCCAGTTGACGCCACCAACGTTAACCGGCGCGAAGCCTGCGTTCCCTGCTGCACGCGAATTCAACACGGCCCAAAGCGGGCTATCAGCAGGTGTGGTGCTGGCGCCAAGCAGACTTCCGCGGTTCGATTGTCCGAAAACGGAGTTCGCTGCTCCTGGATCGTTCAAACCAAATCCACCGGATGGTGCGGCGGCAGCGTGGACCGTGCCGCTCGGGACGTGATTTAATACTTGAAATTTCTTAAACAACGTAAAATAAAAACTTGGATTTGCCATCTTTAATACCTCCTTTGTATTCAGTCGGCGGAACGACTATTCATGGTAGTCATGCGGTTGCACAGGAATCGCGGGAGGTTCATCGGACCTGACAGCGGTGCTTCCGACCGGGAGAACTGTTATTTGATCGACGGCGTTGGCGGATCCATACTTCGCTGAAATTGTCACTGGAGCCGGCCCGCTGTGCGCATGATGCATCATCACCTCAAATTGCGCTTCACTTTTGCCTTCTGGAACCACGACACTGGCCGGCACGGTTGCAGCCGCCGGATTACTGCTCGACAAGAAAATCTCCGCCCCACCGGCGGGCGCCGGCGAGTTCAAGCGAATCGACGCTTTCGTAAAGGAATGTTCCAGATTGCGTTTGCTTAAAAGTTTGAGTTCCTTCAATGGAGGGCATTGCAAGCATGGTAGCGCAATATCGAACGTTGCTCCCGCAACGATGAGCTGCAGTCCCGCAACTCTTGGACCCGAATCAACTGTTATTGTGTACGAACCGTTGCCGTGATCGATGATTCCGTCTTTTGAAAGACGACATACTTTTTCCGGCTTACAAATGACTGTACTAATCGCACCGGGCCCCAAGACGTTTCCGTAGCGATCCGCAGGGTTGAAACGAACAACGGTTCTCGTCCCGCCACCTGTGATCGAAGTCTGATCGACCAGAGTAAACCCGCTTGATTTTGGATCCACCCGCACATCTACATTTGTCGTATGAACGATTTCGCGATGGGTTGTGCAACCATTTTTTGTAAAATCAAAAATGTAACGCAACTTGTAAGCGCCATCGATTGCACCCAGGCCGCTCAAGGTGCCTGTCCAGTAAGCGTTGTCCGGATAGAGATCACCGTGTGTGCCATCATCATAAAGCGGAAAAGTAGCCTTTCCGGTTGGAATGACGAACTTAGACATCGCATCAGTGCGTTGGTCAAGAACCTCGCCTCGCACCTCACGCCCTTTGCTCTCCCGGTCTTTTGCTACCAACGTACCAAGACCAGTTTTGGGATATTCAACTTCAACACTCGCATCCACTTGATCAAATCCACCTGCGGGCAGATAAGACGGCAGAATGCGAACGGTGGCGATTAACTCGTCTCCCGTGCCTTGATTAAGGGACCGATGATGTACGTCAAGCTTAGAAAGACCTCTTCCAAGAACATTGATGTGCCACAGCACTTCTTTGCCTCCCTCGGCACGCGCGAGGATCGAAGTTGTCTGGTTATTCTCCGCAAATGCCTCAGGTAGACTCTGAGCGGAAGTGGGACGCAACCCATAGCTGGCGACCGGATGACCCGGATTCTTAATTTTGAGTGATCCGGAAAAAAGTTTTGCGTCTCCTTGAATGCTATCGAAGTTCTTTCTTTCATCGCGCAACGCGCCTGCACATCTCAAAATTGCCAGTCCTTCGGGACGTGTTTCTGTGATGATTGCTCGCTGTCCTTCGCAAAGCAAATTTGCGAACCTCTGGTCATAAGGTTCGGCGCCATCGGAACTCATCCGCGCATAGACAATCAGATCCCAGGTTTGTGAATTGATTGCCTGACTGAATCGGTTTGATTCGGTTGTGGTTTCAACAGCAGCAATCAGACCGGCTGCACGTTCTTCTTTCAACGCTTGTTCGTACACAGAGTGAGGTCCACGTCGCTTTGATTCAAAATACAAAACAGTCTTGCAACCGTCCGGGCATAAGCGCTGAATCTCACGTCGCACAACGGTTACTCCGGCGGCTGTATCCGCCAAAGAATCAGGAGCGAATCCATTGACAAAGTTGCGATGGGGACGGATGAGCTGAGCCCGCCACAACCCACCCGTCGTCCCGCGAAACGGCAAAGTGATGCGGTCAAACTCCCAACTGGAGGAGCTTGAATTCTCCACACGTTGCGCGTTACGCGGTACTAGATCACCGTTAGGCGCATTAACCATGAGACGCAATTGTCCCGCGGCGATTGGTTTCTGCCACCCGGAAGCGAATGTCAGCTTCGAATCAAAACAAGAATTGTATTCAACCGGATCAGAAGCTGCTTCGGTCGTAGACATAACACCCTCCGGATCAACCAGCAAGAATTCATCCGTCAATTTGCCAAAAGCTTTAGTGAAAAAGTTTTTTAAATCATTCGTGGGGCCGTTTGGATTTTGCATATAAATCCCGCCCTGACGTTCAGCAATCAAGGTTAAGAGATCACCATTCAGTGAACTTGAATTTCCGAAACCAACGGCAACCACTTGCGTAAATTCCATGACATTGAAATCGAAGGGCGCGCCAAAGCATTGCGTACCGCAGAATGGATTGGGAGTTGAACCACTGGGACTCAGACAGGGTGGCCGGTTTTCCATTCCATCGGTTAGAAGAAGGATTGCTTTGCGGTCTCCCGTACTAGAAAAACCCTGACAGTTTCCAGGCGGACAAAGCATTTCCAGAGCTTTCTGAAGACCTGCGCCGATACCGGTACAGCCACCTGGTCCACTTGCAGAAAGACTCGCTAGCGCGTTTTGGAGTGGTCCACCTGGAGCGCGTAAATTTGCATCCGCCACTGTTAACGGCATGTTGATGGCAGCCGAATCGGAATAGGACACAAGACCAATCCGGTTTTGCTGACCATCCGGCCGTGAGTTTTCAAGAAGGTCCGCAAAATTGTCGACTGCGCTAAGAGCTGCTTGAAACTTGGTCGAACCACTGGAATCAGGATCTGACATACTGCCGGAACGGTCGATAACCAGCACAACATCAACAGCTTTGGAATCCTGCCAGGCCCGTACAACATCATCCAGAGCTTTGTGAAGACGCCAAAACATCGGGTCTCGCGGCGAACAATTCGGGTTTCGTGCATCCAGATTGTAACAAGTGGTAGCGGTCGGACTGTTAGGGTTACAAGTTGATTGACGGTCTGCAAGAGCCACTGCACCATGCATGCTCCCGTGAAACTGACCATCGAGAATTTTGCTTACTTCATCTACATTCGGAAATTGATCAAGCGAATTCCTACCGGGAAAACTGATCGACCCATCCGGTGTTTGGCAGTTTGGACTGGGCGCTGAGGGGCAATCGATTGGTCCTGCTCCGGCAAGAAAAAGACATTGTGGAAAAGCAATGCACGCTGGACAACTTCTGTCATCGGGCCGCGGAGTGCCGGTACCGCATCCGGCAGGATGAGCCCCCGGGGCAAGCTGGGGACCAGTGCCTACAGGTAAGTTCATGTTGGGGCACCAATCCAACGATTCGATTGGAGGAAAATTGATCGTTCGACGCCATTGATTGAAATCATGCTCGAACTGACGATGAAACGCATACCACCGAGCACTTCTACCAACAGGGGGATTCGAGCCCCCAACATTGCCGAAACACTGATGCCAAATAGTATGCATCTGTAGAATCGTCTGATTCGATGACGCAGGAACTGTAGTACAGTCCGTAGGCCATGAACATGACGTTGTTAAATCGTTTTTCTGAACACATTGCAGCGGTACCAACGCGTTCTGGGTGTCCGAATAAACAAAACACGTTTGGGCGTCCGCGACGGAGACAATCAGCTGAGTAAAAAGCAACGTTGTAATAAAAAGCGAAATTGCGAGGCATTTTTTGTTCATCATTTTCAGTCCTCTTTAACTCTGTGATGCGGCTGAGGGAGCGGAAAGGTTCGAGTATCTATCCGCGAAAACTTAGTGCGAAAGAAGTGTTAGTGGAATTCTCACACTTGGAGATAAGGCGTTCGCTGGAAGTCCTTTCACTAACAACACTCCGCTCCTTTGGCAATCTTAGTAGTCAAAAACTATGCCAAGGAATCACGATCGCACTTAAGGTACTGATTCCTAAGGACATCCTAAGAAATACATGATCTATTCTTCGAACGCATATCTTGTTGACAAAAACTACATTTTCAGTCTCACGAAGACCTTTTTGTGGGCAGGGACGTTGGTTTTGTCTACTGTAAACAAAGTTCGCATAGTATGTCAAAAATCGTCACCTACTGTAGACATTCATAAAGTAGGCAGTGAGAATCGCTCCACAAATTATACTGTCCGGTTTCGGCTTTCTCGTTCGTCATTTTATAGGAAGGTCCGAAATTCCGGTCTGAAAAAAAGAGAAAAAGGAGAGTAAGTTATGCAAGCACGAATAAAAAACATCGCAATGATCGTTCCTGACGCCATGCGGGCACTACATGCCCTGAAAGCATCAGCGGAAAAGGGAGGCGTGCCGTCGCGGACGCTCACCCATGTCGAATTGCGAGCAAGTCAAATCAATGGTTGCAGCGTCTGCGTTGACATGCACTCTCACGATCTCAAAAAGGCAGGCGAAACAGACGAGCGCGTCTTCTCTGTGGCGGCCTGGCGCGATGCCCCCTACTTCACCGATGCCGAACGCGCAGCGCTTGCACTCACTGAGTGCGTCACGCGACTCAGCGATCGCTCGGACCCGGTACCCGATGAGATCTGGGAAGAGGCCGCCCGGTATTACGATGAACGCGCGCTAGCGTCTCTGGTCATCGCGATCGCTAACATTAACGTATGGAACCGCTTCAACGCCGCCACCAGACAGGTGGCTGGAGCGTGGACTGTTTAAAAGAGGCACCAAGCTGAATTGGCGCTTAAAATCAAATAAAGGAGAAAAGGAGAAATAAAATGTCGAAGTTTATGTATTTATTCCGGAGCAATCCGGCATCTTATAAGTCTATGTCCGCTGAACAGATGCAACAGACCATGAAGAAGTGGATGGCCTGGAAAGAGACGCTGGAAAAGAGCGGCCATATCAAGCAGCTCGGAGAGCGATTGGATGCAACCGGAAAGGTTGTCCGTGGCAAGATGAAAGCCGTTACCGACGGTCCTTACGTCGAGGTCAAGGATTCCATTCAGGGTTATATGTTGGTCGAAGCTAACGACATGGACCAGGCGTTGGAATTAGCAAAGGGCTGTCCCATTCTAGAAGGCGATGGAACGGTGGAGATCCGCCCCTTCGTGTCCATGTAGGGAGTTTTTTACGCAAGACGTACCGGGATTAGTGGATCATTTTTTTCGCCATGAAGCGGGAAAGATGGTCTCATATTTAACCAGAATTTTCGGGTTGGGCCGCATCGACCTGGCAGAGGACGTGGTGCAGGACACGCTTTGCCGTGCCCTGGAAACATGGCCTCTTCAAGGCGTTCCCGAAAATCCCTCGGCGTGGCTGATGCGTGTCGCGCGCAACCGGGCCATCGATCTCCTGAGACGGGACGATCAATTCCGCTACTTTGCTCCGGAACTCGCGCACATTCTAATGCCGCAGGAAGATTTTCATGCGCAAATGTCGTCCTTTGAAAAAGAAATTCAGGACGATCAGCTCCGCATGATGTTTTCCTGCTGCCATCCGGAGCTTTCAATCGAAGTCCAGGTAACGCTCATCCTTAAAACGCTTTGCGGTTTCAGCGTTTCTGAAATCGCTCACTCGCTCCTGGCAAGTGAAGATTCCATCGAAAAACGATTGGGCCGGGCGCGCAAACTGCTCCGTCATTCGGGAACTTTTGTGGAAATCACCAACATTTCTGAAATACCGAAGCGTTTGGAGGCGGTCTACCAGGCCATCTACCTGCTTTTCAATGAAGGTTACCATGGCAGCCAATCTGATCAGACGGTGCGTGATGATCTTTGTTTCGAAGCCATGCGATTGGCGCTACTTTTAAGTGAGCATCCGGAAGGAAGAAAACCCAGGACCCATGCGCTGCTAGCTCTTCTTTGTTTCCACGCGGCCCGTCTTCACGGCCGCATGGATGACGACGGCAATCTGATCATGTTGGAAATGCAAGACCGCTCCAAATGGGACCGGGACCTGATTGGAAAAGGATTCTATTTCCTGGAAAAAGCCTCGGTGGGAGACGAATTGAGCGAGTATCATATTGAAGCGGGTATCGCCTCTTTACATTGCGCGGCTTCAACCTATGAGAAAACCGACTGGGCAAAAATCTTGGAACTTTACGACACTCTTTACCGGATAAAACCTTCACCCATCGTAGCATTGAACAGGGCTGTAGCCCTGGGCAAAGCGATGGGACCCGAAGAAGGTTTAGCGGAATTAGCGAAAATTCCCGATGCTGCCAGGCTTAGGGACTATCCGTTTTATCCTGCGGCCCAAGGGGAATTTCAACTTCTTGCACGACATCCGGAGGAGGCAGCAAAGCATTTTGAAAAAGCCATGGAGCTCGCGCGAAGCCAGTCTGAAACGAATTTTTTCGAGCGCAAGTTAGAGGCCTGCCGGCTGATGATTGGAGGCAATTTATGAAAACATTCTCCATTGAGTCTATTGGAGTAATTCGATCCGAAATCAAAAACACAAAGGATGCTCCAATGTTTTACACGGAGGGTGCGCCCAATGCTTATCTGGAGTTGGATGCAATCTATATGGATGGCCTGGAACGAATGCAGGCCGGTGACGAAATCATTGTCATCACCTGGTTGCATCGCGCTCAAAGGGATGTGCTAAAAGTTCACCCCAGAGGGGACGCAACACGTCCGCTTACTGGAGTATTTTCGACACGATCACCCGATCGTCCTAACCCCTTAGGGCTGCATCGCGTGAAGGTTCTTGAAATCAATTCAAGTCGTCTGCTAATTGGTCCCATCGAAGCGATCGATGAAACTCCGGTGATCGACATTAAACCGGTGGTAACTGAAGCAAGTGATTATTGATGCTCACTTGTAGCATTGTGGACTCCATAAATACAATATTGATGTAAGGAGTCAAGTTATGAAATACGCATTGGTACTGACAG
Source organism: bacterium (assembly GCA_022616075.1). NCBI lineage: Bacteria > bacterium. Next base: position 13,084 of record JAKEFK010000027.1, on the reverse strand, counting down.
GAGTGGTTGCAGGCGGCTTGTGCGCAGCGCTATTGCTCGATGAAAAAAGAGGTCCTAAACGCAGAAAACTTTTGAAGAAAAAAGCAAATGAGCTTTGGAACGAAGCAAGCGGTGCCTGGAATGATTATTCACGTGAGCTGAAGCCTCACCTACAAAAATATTCCAGGGAATTATCAGCAGGCGCAAAACGCGTAACGGAAGGGTCGTTGCAGCGAATCGAAGAGACCACGCAAAACGGCTGGTCTCCTTCCGCACGAATGTTGGGAGCTACGGCAAGCGCAATCGCTTTTTACGGAGCCGGACGTAGCGGTTTAGTGGGAATACTGTTGCGAACCATCAGTCTGGGATTGCTGGCGCGAGCCCTTGTTGCATCGCGCTAATTCAAACGCCAAGAGCGCCAAGTAAAGGGAAACTACTTTTAATCTTGGCGGCCTTGGCGCCTTGGCGGTTGAAAGTTTGAGGTAAAGTAATTCAAATCTTGAAAGCTGAGGCACTCAGTGATAGAACTCTGTCGTGCGAAAAACTACAATCGCGATCGTTGTCGGAACAGTGTTACTGATATCCTTTGTGTATTTCCGCTGGTCTTCTGCAATTCGCCAACCACTCAATTTTTCCCATGCTCAACACGTTCAGAAACAGATTACGTGTTCGACCTGTCATGTGATTCCCGATTTGAATCAACTCCCGGCGACGCTAGAATGCAGAGAGTGCCATGCTGATAAGAATCTTCCCGCGGAAATTCAGTGGATCCGCGTCTACAGAGTCGCGCCGGACATTATTTTTCGTCACGCAAACCATTCCTCCGCACAGTGTTCTACCTGCCATGAAGAGTTCACGAACGCAGATCAATGGATTCACGAATCCCGGTTCAAGATGAGTTTCTGCATGGATTGCCATGAAGAAACTCGCGCGCCAAACGAATGCCGGACCTGTCACCTCAATAAGTAATGAGTGATGAGTCTTGTCGGCGGACTCATTGCAAATTACTCATTACTTTGGCACCTCAATAAGTAAGTTCTATATTCCATTACAATAGGAATTGGAAGATCGATGGATGAAACATAAAGAATCCTCAACGAATCGTTGGAAGGAATCCACAGAAGAGATACGGAAAATTCTCGAGCAGATTCCAGCAGTAGTTTATGTTGCTGAAATCGGAGAATTTGGGAAATGGATCTATGTAAGCCCCCAGATTGAGGCTTTGTTGGGATATACGCCGCAAGAATGGACCGCGCAAACGGGACTGTATTGGCAACACATTCATCCGGATGACCGGAATCAGGTCCTCGAACATGAAGCGGCCTCCAAACGAAGTGGATCTTTCAGCAGTGAATACCGGATGTTTGCACGCGATGGCGGAGAACTCTGGATACGCGATGAAGGAAGTATCAGTAAAGATGGTACCTACTATTACGGCTTCCTTTTCGATATCACTAAGGAAAAACAAGCCGAGGAAAAGGCAAAGGAAGTCGAACGGAGGCAGGAAGAGACGCGACTGGAATTGGAACAACATTTTCGCGCGGTTCACAAATTCGAAGCGATCGGACGACTCGCGGCCGGTGTGGCTCATGATTTCAACAATCTGCTGATGACAATCACCAGCTATTGTGAATTGCTGAAAATCAAAATGAGTAGCCCCGGTCCTCAGGAGTTGCAGGAGATTCAAAGGGCGGCGGAGCAGGGATCTGTTTTGACAAGGCATTTACTGGCCTTCGGGGGAAAACAGATGCAAGCCCCGCGCAAACTGGACTTGAATCAGGTGCTAAGAAATCTGGAACCGATGCTGAAACGTCTTGTGAGAGAAGATGTACAGATCAAAATGATACTGGCGGAAGATCTGGGTGTAATTGAAGCTGATCTGAGTCAAATGGAGGAGATGATCATCAATCTTACAATCAATGCCCGTGAAGCGATGCCGGAGGCCGGAGATGTCCTGTTAGAAACAACGAATGTCTTGATCGATGAAACGGTCACACTGGCACACCCAAACATGCCGCCGGGTAAATACCTTCGATTGTGTGTCAGCGATACGGGAGTAGGGTTGGATGAGGATGCCATATCTCATGTTTTTGAGCCGTTCTATACCAGAAAAGACCGAACGATGGGAGCCGGTCTAAGATTACCGGCCGTTTACGGCATCGTAAAACAAACAGGTGGATTTATTTGGGTTTATGGTGAACCTGGTCAGGGAACGACATTCAAAATCTATCTTCCGCTTGTCGATGCCAAAGTAGAAAGTCCTGCTGAACCGGAAGAGACGACCCTGCAGGAGACATCCGGTCAATCAATTCTTGTAGTAGATGACAACGATGCGGTTCGAATGGCGATCGGAGCATATCTTGAAATGAGTGGATTCCAAATCTTACAGGCCGCTAATGGAAAAGAGGCCATACAGGTTGCTTCGCGTGAGAATGTGAAAGTGGATCTCGTGATCACAGATCTGGTGATGCCACAGATGGGTGGATTGGAGCTTTCGCAACGTCTTGCGATGCAGAATGCGGACCTGAAAGTGCTTTATATGTCCGGATACACGGAGGCGTCTGTTATTCGTCAAGGTGTACTGGAGCCGGGGGCGTTCTTCCTGCAGAAACCAACTTCAATGCAAGTCCTGTTGAAGAAGGTTCGCGAACTCCTGAGTTCTTAAGCGAAGTAGCGCGGACGTCCCGTCTGCGCAGACCAGCAGGCGAGACGCCCGCTCTACATTGTTTAAATGCTTACTCCCTAGCGCCTGACTGCACTAACAGGTTCACCACTTCTTCCTGCCGCGCCTCTTGCGCATATCGAAGCGCAGTATACCCGCTGGGAGTCTTTAAATGAATATCCGCGCCTGCATGAATGATCGGACTCACTAACTCCGGACGTAGCCGGGCGGCCCACATCAAAGGCGTCATTCCTGTTCTGCTCTTGATATTGACATTCGCTCCAGCATCAACGAGCGCGGCAATCGCTTCTGCATTTCCTTTTTCCAGCGCAAACGTCATCGCAGTGAATCCATCCACACTCGCAGCGTTTACATCGACATGGGCTTCCAGTAACACGTCAACGGTGTCCACGCTCTGCTTTGCTGCCAGCATGAGTGGAGTAATCCCTGCTTTTGTTTTCGCATTGACATCGGATCCGGCCGAAATCAGGAGGGATGCAATTTGTGGATACCCTTTTTCCACAGCATACATCAAGGCGGTACGTTCCGATTTGTCTCTTACGTGCACGTCTGCTTTTGCTTTCAGCAATGCATCAACCGTTTTCTCATGCCCTGCCATTGCCGCGCGCATTAAAACAGTGCAGGTCAAACTGTCCTCAATATCGGTTCTTGCTTTGCCCTTCAACAACTCTTGAACGGCCAGAAGGTTCCCTGCGGAACTCGCAATCATTAAAGCTGTGTTGCCGCCATTATTTTTGCCGTTTACATCCGAGCCGCCTTCGATGAGAGCTTTGACAATGACTGCATTGTCTTTCATGCTGGCACGCATCAATGCCGTCATTCCGTTTTTGTCCCGCGCATTGATATCAGCGCTGTGCTCAAGAAGTATCTGCACAATCTCCGAATGGCCGGAGCTACTCGTGAGCATTAAGGCAGTCGCTCCACTGTCATCTTTCGTGTCAACATCCAGGCCTTCCTTCAAGATAGAGAGAACTCTTTCGGTTTGGCCTGTCGTTGCGGCTTCCATCCATGCAAATTCCAGGAGATCTTTGAACAGGTCCTTATCTTGCGCCCGCATGTAAGCTTCTTCGGCGCCGATAACTTTCTTTTGAACAAGTTCCATCAAAGCATTATCGATGGTTTGCATTCCCTCTGTTTTGCCCCCCTGAATGATCGATGTAATTTGCTGCGTCTTTTGTTCGCGAATTACAGTGGAGAGCGCGGGAACGCGGAAAAGTATTTCAACGACTGCTGCGCGCCCTTTCCCATCTTTTGTCGGCACGAGTTGTTGCGCAACGATACCCCGGAGAGAATCTGCCAGCATGATTCGAATCTGGGCCTGTTGTTCCGCTGGAAATACATCGATGATTCGATCGATCGTTTTTGCTGCGCTACTGGTGTGCAAAGTCCCAAAGACTAACTGACCTGTTTCAGCAAGAGTCACGGCAAGCGCGATGGTTTCAAAATCACGCATTTCACCCAGCAGCACCACATCGACATCTTCACGTAATGCAGCTCGCATCGCGCTGGCAAAACTTTTTGTATCCGCGCCAACCTCTCTTTGACGAACAAGAGACTGTTTGCTTGTGTGTACGAATTCAACGGGATCCTCTATGGTGAGGATATGTTTTCGATAATTGGAATTGATCACGTCAATCAAGGCTGCCAGCGTCGTCGATTTTCCGCTGCCTGTCGGTCCGGTCACCAGCACTAATCCCTTCTGGAGATGGGCCAGCTTCTCAATGACACCCGGCATATTTAATTCCGATATGGTTTTGATTTTTGATGGAATGATTCTAAAAACTGCGCCCGGTCCACGCTTTTGAAGAAAAAAGTTACAACGAAAACGTGCGATGCCTTCAAGGGAATGTGCAAAGTCAAGATCATGAGTTTCGGAAAATTTTGCTTTTTGGTTTTTATCAACGATTTCGAAAAGGAGCTGCTCCATACGCGTGTGAGTGAGCTCTATCTCCCCCTCTACGGGAACCAGTTCACCGTGAACCCGAAATTTCGGCGGTTGCCCGCATAGCATGTGCAAGTCGGAAGCCCCGGTTTCTATCATTCGTTTTAACAACGAATCAATCTCAGCCATTCTTCCCTCCGTTAGTTCCCTTTTGGGCAGGGAGAACCAGTTTTTTGTTCTCTGCTCTATACAGGGCTTCTTCCTCTGTGATCACTTTCTCGGCCAGCAAACGGGCGAGACATTGGTCCATCATGCACATCCCTTCTTTCGCTCCGATCTGCATTAGAGTTGGAATCTGGAAAGTCTTTCCCTCACGAATCAAACTGGCAACGGCGGGAGTAGCGACAAGGACTTCATAGGCCATCACCCTTCCTTTACCATCAGCACGCGGAATGAGCTGCTGACTGATGACTCCGCGGATGGCATCCGCAAGTTGTGTTCGAATCTGGTTCTGCTGGTTCGCCGGATAAACATCAATGAGACGATCGACCGTTTTCGCGGCGGTCCGTGTGTGAAGCGTGCCAAAAACCAGATGGCCTGTTTCAGCTGCCGTGATTGCCAGCGATATGGTTTCCAGGTCACGAAGCTCGCCGATCAAAATAACATCCGGATCTTCCCGTAAAGACGCCCGCAATGCAGTTGAAAAGTCTTCTGTATGCAGCTTTACTTCTCTCTGGCTTACGTTCGCCAACTTCGATGAATGCACAAATTCAATCGGGTCCTCAATCGTCACGATGTGAAGCCGGCGCTTGCTGTTGATGTAATCAATCATGGCCGCAAGGGTGGTCGATTTACCGTTTCCGGCTGAGCCGGTAACAAGAATCAGTCCGTGGTGAAGGTGAGTCAGGTCTTTTACAATACGCGGAAGTCCGAGTTCTTCCAAAGGACGAATCGTGGTAGGGATAATTCTAAAAACTGCATCGATGCCGTTGCGTTGCTTCAAGATGTTGGCACGGAAAGTTCCAATGTTCGGAGCTTCATAGCAAAAATCGAGATCGAGTTGTCTGGAGAATATCTTCTGTTGTTCAGGACTCAGAACTTCGCCGATGAGTTGCAGCGTTTCTTTCGCATCCAGAACATTCCATTTCAGGCTTCTGAGCTCACCGTTGATTCTGATGAGCGGAGCCGAACCGGAAGAAAGGTGCAAATCGGACGCACCCATGTTTACAGCGTATTTTAGAAAATTGTTGATTGTGGCCATATCTACAGCTCAACTATTTTCAGGATGTGCCGGATATTCACCAGCGAAAATTTTTCTTGCCAGACGATCGCAACAAAGTTTTTGGACTGATTCAATACATCCAAAACGCGGGAACGTTCTATGGGACCTTCAATCAGAACTTCACAGTGAATTGAGCCAACGGAACGGACGTCAAGAACAGCTTTTTTCCTGTCACTTAGAGCGAGCATGGTTCCTGGAGGAAAGGCAGAAACGGCCTCTACAAGAACCACCATCTCCTTTGATAGCAATAGAGGCCGTTCTGCCTGGGCCGTCCGGATTGGAAAAAATAGAGCATCATGATCAAAGAAATTCTGGATATGCTTGGGCGTGCATTTGCTCACCACGTCCAGAAAAATTTCGCCTGGAATTGCTTCGTCCGAAATCGTATGACAGATTACAGGCGCAACTGTTTTAGGGATACGAAATTCCTTTTCTGCTGTTTCCATATCAGTGCCTTACCTCCTCTGGTCGAGGGACAAAATAAGATTGGCCGAACAATTCGTGAAATTTTACGGAGGGCACCGGTGGACTGAAAAGATAACCCTGGACCTCATCGCAGCCGTGCAACTTCAAAAATTCATATTCCTGTTGAGTTTCCACTCCTTCCGCAATGATTTTCAGATTCAGGCTGCGAGCCATCTGAATAATCGCAGTTACGATAGCTCCATTTTTTGAATCGCGGTCAACGCCGGAAATGAAGGACCGGTCAATCTTCACTGTGTCAAATGGAAATTGCTTGAGGTAAGTAAAAGAGGAATAGCCTGTTCCAAAATCGTCCAGCGAAATTTGAACGCCGAGAGTTTTCAACTCTTTTAACCTGTTCAGGGCTGTCTCAGGATTCTGAATCAAAACAGATTCCGTTATTTCCAGTTCCAGATCGCGAGGATCGACGCCGGATCCGCGCAGAATGGCCATAAGTCGTTCACCGATGTCGGGACGTTTAAACTGGCAACCCGAAAGGTTTACCGCCACCCGGAACCTCGAATTGCTTTCTTTTCTCCACCGTTTCAGGTGTGCGCATGCCATGCTGAGGATCCATTCGCCCAAAGGCAAAATCAAACCTGAATCTTCCGCTACCGGAATGAATTTCATGGGAGAAATCATCCCTTTGATTGGATGGCACCAGCGCATCAAAGATTCGGCCCCAACAATCTGACCGGTTTTTACATCGATCTGTGGTTGATAATGAACGTCCATTTCTGATCGTTCCATCGCAAGACGCAGCTCATTTTCCATTACAAGATTTTCAGCGGAGCTCAGATCGAGACAGTTTGAACTAAACACGTATTGATTTCCTCCATTTCGCCTGGCATGTTCCGCCGCGGTGCAAGCTTTTTTCAATAGCTGATCAATTTGATTTCCATCGTCTTGATACAGCGCCACACCTATGCTGGCGGTCAAATAGACCTCATACGAGTTCAATGCGAACGGTTTTTCAATGCAATGAAGCAAACGTGTTGCAAATTGCTCGGCACTCTTTCTGTTTCCCTTGACCAGAATTGCAAATTCATCTTGTGAAATCCTAGCAATGATATTTTCATGACGAAGGCATTTCCGGAGCCTTTCCGCCAGCAACGTTAACATCACGTCACCTTCGTAATAACCGAGACCATCATTCACCTGTTTAAAGCGATCCAACGTTAAGCAAAGAACAGCCAGTTCAGGCGATCCGCTTTTCAGCATTTCCTGCATCATGTCGGAAATCATCATTCGATTCGGAAGATCGGTGAGCGTATCGTAATAAATGAGGCGTTTCATTTTCTCTTCGGCCAACTGCAGCTCATGCGTATAGTGCTGAGCAATTTCCGCCCGGCGGTTCAGGCGCACGGAAATTGCGTTTCGCAATTCTTCCATCGTGATTGGCTTTGTGAGATAGTCGTCGGCGCCCGAATTCATTCCTCTCCGGAGATCTTCCTTCTCTCCCTGACCGGTTAAGAATATGAAAGGGGTCGAGCTGGTTAAGGGATTGCTCCTCAAGCCTTTCAAAACGGAATGCCCATCCATTTCCGGCATGTTCACGTCACAGAGCACCAGGTCCGGTTTCTGTTCGCACGCGAGTTGAAGCCCTACAGCGCCGTTATCCGCTTCAAGCGTTTCATAGTTCATATTCCTCAGAAGCTGTGATATGGCGCCGCGAACGAATTCTTCATCTTCTATCAACAATATCTTCTTCATATCTGTCTCCAGACACTCCCAGAGCAAGCAGCGTGCCACCCGAGCTCCGTCGAGAAACTCGTCTTTTGGGCACCCATCTCCTTGCGTTTTTTGTGCAGTGCTAAAGTTTTAGGCAAAGTAGCGCGGACGTCCCGTCTGCGCGAATTCGCAGGCGAGACGCCCGCGCTACATCTGAAAAAGAAAAGGGGCGCGAAGGAGTCGCGCCCCAGAGGAGAGAAGGATATTTGTGCTACCGTTCCATCCAGGTTGTGGGACGGGTGAATGTAATCGGGTCCTTGCCCGGTAAGAAATCCGGCATGCAGGTATTCATCGCCGGGACCTGCAAATAGTTCGGGTTTCCGCTTCCGCCACCTTGAATATACGTATAGGCGACAGCAGATCCTGCAAGGTCTGTTTGCTTACCCACGACGTACTTATTTCGAGCATAAAGGACGAGGGCTTCACGCTTTTGTGCCGGATTAGGTGAGGCATCAATATCCCCGGATGAAATCAGAGAAAGCGCATCATTGCAAGGAAACTGTGTCTTCGGATAGATAAAAGTTCGGATGAAAATCTGATTATTCCCCGAATCATTCGCTGGATTCGCCAGGACAGGGGCTGTAGGCGCCCAGGAAGGAACCATGATAGACAGGCGTCCATCGTAATCAATCCCTGTTCCATCACCGCTTCCACTTCCGGAGGTGTCGAAATACACGGGCCCGGAAAGTAATACGATTCCCGAACCGATAATCGCTGATTTGGTCATTTCATCGCCGCTCATCGAGTCGGTAAGAAAAGGATATGTGTAGCTATTCGCCGCTGAAAGAGCAGGGAGTCCCCAGGTAGTTGGATCAATGTCGACATCATCGTTAATCGTGGCGCTTTGAGCCGGGACATCCAGAAAATCGTTCATGAAACGAATCATGCCTTTGTGACTTCCGCTGACCGGAGCCAGGCTGAATTGAGCATCCCAAGCAGCCTGCTCATCAGGTGTACCGGCGGAACCCGGATGGAACAGGAAATTTGTAAATTTTGCACTGACTGTGGCGTCTCGAGGGATGTACACGATTGCATTTACCAGTGTCTGGGTGATCGAATATCTAGCTACCTTGACAACAAAGTATGCTCCATTGTGATTGACCAGTTGATCGGGCAGCGTGATCGGAGTGCCTGATCCGGTCGGTCCTCCGCGGACCCATTGAAGTGTGCCACCGGCAATCTGGTATCCAATAACAGGCTCATGGCTGGTTGCTGCGTCGTAGCGGTCAAAACCAAAATAGATGATCGTGCCATTTCCGCCAGTCAACGGGGAACCTTGTGGATTATCGTTGGAAGCAAGGTTTCGGGTTAACCAATTCATGCTTCTACCGGTGATATAGCTTGCGTTCGCGTTCCCGCCTCCCCGAGTGTCGCTGCCCGTTCCTGATAATAGATTAGTCAGGAGCATCACTGACTCCTGGGTTGCTGCAGAATTCTCAGTTGAAAAAACCCATGGAAGTGTTCCCGTGCTTAGATTTAACGGATTGATCGTGGTCAAGTCTAGAGCCAGCGCTCCGTAATCCTCTGCCGCCGCCGCGTCCGGATTTCCGACAAGATACGCCTGGTAATTGGCATAAGTCTTACCGCGCGGCATATCGTAATACTTCTGACTATTGCTAATGGTGTCTGGAAACTGAATTCGATCCATGAAATCTTCGTGTACGTCATAAACCGAATAACGATCAAAGTGTAAGTTGTCAGCATCTGCATAAGTTCCGTTCGTCAAAAGCTCATCCAGGGTTTCCTTGCCCGGGCGTGTGGTGTCATTCGCACAACCGATCGTCGCGCTTCCTTCAATGAGAATATCCCCATTCTTGATACGCATCTTGGCATTCAATGTCGGAACTCCCGTTCGTGTCGTTGGCAAACCAGCAAGGAGGTTTGTCAGCGACGCATCGGGTCCATTGTTGCAGCAAGGTGGATTTTCCGTTAATCCGCTGGCCGCATTTCGGTAGTAATTAAAAACACCCACATTGCCACTCATTTCTAATACGTTAGTACCGTATTGGCCGTTAATCATATGGACGGAACCATAATATTTCATTGTCCCTAGCAGTTCGGAGTTTGTGATTCCAAGAAAGCAGACATTGTTCCAAATAGAAACCGGCTCGGCTGTCAGACCTTGCTCGATTAATCTGGTCCCATTCACAACCGACCCTTCATTCTGCTGGCCTGAGAAACCGGTGCCGTAATCCTCCGATATTCCCAGGACAAGGATACTAACGTTATTATGGGAAACGTAAGCAGCATTCGGCGCTTCTTTGATATTCCTGACGAGAATTCTCCAGCGATTGAGCTTGCTGGTGGATGTTTCACCGGAAGCCCCAATGGTTCCAGTGGCACCGGGAATGTTAGGGTTTAAAAAGTAAGGCTTGGTGATGTCAACAATCCCATCACCATCCGTATCGACATCATTTTGAAAATTGCCATCTAAATCATCATCCAGCGTTGGATCATCAATGTGGAAAAAGGAAATGCCCGGAAGTCCCACATCGTGTTTTGGATTATGCTGTGTACACTGCCCGGTTGTATCGGTAGTGTCTGCCCCGGCTGTGCCCGGTTCTACGAGCAGCCATACGTTCGACCAACCTCTCGTCTCTGAAAAGCCTGTGCGATCATATGCAAAATCAAACTCGAACATCTCGTTCAATCTCTCCAGGCCTGTTTCCGCTGAAAATAGGGCTTTATTGGTCGCCGACATATTACGGGCCACAGCGCGATCGGTGATCGTATTCATTACCAATCCCAAACCCATCAAAGCCAAAAGGGACACAACCAGGATCACCACGATCAATGAAGATCCCTTTTCGTATTTGACCAAGTGCATCTCCCGAGTTTTACAATTTTGATTGCTTTGTTCCATTAGTGTTTACCTCTCAAGGCTGCGTGCGGATGTCAACATCTGACTCAAGAGTGATGTAGCCGTATTCCTTAGTCTGCCGGTCCCGGTTCGCGGAACGCATGGTCAAACGAATAAGAACACGGTTGATTACACGCAGAGTACCAAACGTTGTATAAGTGCTTGCATTCGTAGCCACACCCGTCCCACTGACGCCGGCCCATCGCGTAGCAAAAGATACGGGGATGGTGTCTGAGTTATGCACGCCCGCCAAATGTCGAAGACAATATCGAAATTCAAGGCCAATGTTGCCGGTTGAAGTTATGATGTTCGATGCCAGAGGCTGGTCGGTGTATCCCCCTGAGCTATTTCTGACGCGTTTCACAAGCGTCCAGGGACCCGATCCTGTTGGAACATAGGAACTGTCGGATGGGGAAAGGAAAAACGTTACATCTTCATCCGGATCCGGATAGGTAGGGAGCAGCATCCCATCGCCGTTTTCATTTTCATCGTCGCTCCATAGATTGTCGCCGTTCGTATCAAAACTATCGAAACTGTCTCCATCTGCTCCGGCAACACCTGCGTCATTCATCGTATCCTGTGGCAGATCAGCAAGAATTCGAACGGCGTACTGTTTTGCCATGGGAATCGGATAGGAATCGGTGGTGCCGGGATCAAAAGCTGTTTGCATTGGATCGCTCCCCGCCTGGCGCAGCGCCCGTACCAACACATCCATGGCAACCCTCGCCTGCTGATCCAATGCAAGCAACTCATCCTCAGAACGATAGATTCTGGCGCTGGCCACCATAAACTGATAGGCACCGATTAAAACGATCAGCATCAAGGTCACCGAGACCATAAGCTCGGCCAGCGTAAATCCTTTTTGTGTTTGAGACATAACTGAAGTTCCTCAGTACTTTGTGCGGTCAAAATAAATTGTGAGCTCCCGCTGATTTCCGGAAGAAATGATGCGATTAGACACAACTCTGACGGTCAAGCGTCGGGTATCTGAATCACCGGTGGGAAGGCTGATCGTCCAGCGAACCACGTACAGTGAATCGCTGCTGTCGTAATAAGGAACGTTGGGGGTAACTGACGTATCCAGAACATTGCTTGTGAGACTCCCGCAAGAAGTATTGCTATCCAAACAAGGGATCCCAAGATTCGTAAAACTCATTGTTTTCAGCTGTTCCATACGATCGTTTGCAATTGCCAGGAGTTTTGTTTCATCGTTCGCCATGTTGTTAAACTGAAGGCCGGCCAACAACAGTCTCATCATAGAAAGAGCCATAATCGTGAGGAACAACAACGAAACCAGCACTTCCATTAAACCGAAGCCTGCATTTTGCTTTTTCATCTTTCTTTTTCTCTCTCTCTCTCTCTCCCCCCTACATCGCTACCCATGATGTGCCGCTGTGTTTCCAGGTCTGAACCCTGCCTGATAAATCAACTGTAATTGCCATGTTTTCGGACTTTTGATTTTGCAGATAAATCGCCGCCGCGGCGTTAGATAGTTTTGGAACTCCCAGCGGAGTAAAAACAAGAGACGAGGTGCTGGAAGTTGGATTTCCGGTTACTGGAACAGCTGAGATTCCATTTAGAGTGGAGACTACTTTCACGCCAGTGGGTAATTCCTGGGGAATGAAAGTGATCGTATCTTCCACACCATTTCCATTGCGGTCTTCCCAAGGATTCAATCCATCATTGTGATCGTCCTCACCGCCAGTAATTTGAAATTTCTGGACGCCACTGGATAGAAAATTGCTAAAAGTGCATTGAAAGTTCTCAGAGACCGCTTTTGCTCTCGTGAATTGAATAGCCGTAGCTACTTGTTGAGTCCCTGCTTTCAGTTTGTAAGTTTGAAGAATGGCGATGCCTTGTGGAAGCGACAATGCAGCCACGAATCCGAAAATAGCCACAATTGATAATGCTTCCAACAACGTGTATCCATGTTCTAACCGATTCATAATCACTTCCTCCGCTCAATCCGATATTCAAAAGGCGTGCCGAAAGGCAGGAGTAGTATTTTCAATAACTTACGAGCATTCCCCGTCTCTCGAAGTGATTATTTTTTGAGCAGGCGCCCAAAGATTAGGCAGTGTAGTGGCAGAGCATTTTTCATTCCTGCATGTAAACAAATGTTGTGTAACCAAACTGCAACCTTCCTCAAAATTAATATCGGCGTAAAAAATGCTCTGCTAGCACTGGGGCGAAATGCAGAGCATT
>JAKEFK010000026.1 GCA_022616075.1 bacterium | reverse complement strand
GTACCCGGTAATGGTGTTGAAAAATCCTGACGCATCCATTCCGAATCCTTGATCAGCCGTCATCAAGGCAATGTCCGTATACAAACGGGCGGTGCGATCGTTATAGTTTCCGGTGCCGAGATGCACATAGCGACGGATTCCCTCCTTTTCGCGTCGGACGACCAGCAATATTTTTGCGTGCGTCTTGAGTCCGACGAGGCCGTAAATGACGTGGGCTCCTGCTTTTTCCAGATGTTTAGCCCATTCAATATTGCGTTCTTCATCAAAACGCGCCATCAATTCGAGCAGCACCGTCACCTGTTTCCCTTTGCTCGCCGCCCGTGCCAGACCGCGAATGATGGGCGAATCACCGCTGGTACGGTACAACGTCTGTTTGATGGCAAGCACCTCCGGATCGTCTGCAGCCTGTGTGACCAGCTGAACAACCGGATCAAATGATTCGTAGGGATGATGCAACACAATATCCTTTTCGCGGAGCAGCGGCCAGATTTGCTCCTGCTGTTCGAATTCCGCCGGCATCTGCGGAGGTAATGGCTTATAGCGGAGATGATCCAGTCCGGTAATATCCGCAATCGTTGATAAGAAGCGTGGATCTATAAACGATGTATGTGTGTAGATCTCATTCTTATCGACCGGCATGAGCTCAAGAAGAAAATTCAGCAGACCTGTGGATATTCCCTTTTCCACTTCGATACGTACGGGCGGATTTGTGCGACGTTTCAACAATTCCCCTTCCATCATCTCCAGTAAATCAGGGACTCCTTCGTCGTCCAGTTCCACTTCCGCATCGCGAGTGATGCGAAACACGGTGTGCTCGCGAATCTCCTGTCCGGTGAACAAACGTGACAAATAACGCCGAACAATCTCCTCCAGCAGAATGAAGGAATGCTCACCGGGCGGTGACGGCAACCGGAATAACCGCGGAATCCCCGAAGGAATCGGTACAAGCGCATAACGCTCATTCTCTTCCTCCGAAGGCGGGGCCAATCGAACTCCCACGTTAAGACTTAAGTTCAGCAAATTCGGAAATGGATGTGTCGGATCCAGCGCCATCGGCGTAAGAACCGGAAAAATTTCTCGTTCAAACCGTTTTTCTACAAATGCTGTTTGTTTGGGGTTGAGGGAATCATAGGAATGAAGAATGATTTGATGCGCGACAGCCTGGGGAATCAACTGTTGCTCGATGGTTTCATACAATTGGGAAACCGTAGAGCGAACCGCTTTCGATACGGCGGCCAGCGTCTCGTGCGCAGTAAAACCTGCGGGGCAGGCGCTCAAATCTCCTTCGGAAATGCGCCGTTTGAGCGCAGCAACCCGCACCATAAAAAATTCATCGAAGTTTGAAGAAACGATGGATACAAAACGGAAACGTTCCAGAAGTGGCGTCGCAGGGTCAATCGCTTCTTCGAGCACGCGGGAATTGAAAGCGCACCAGCTCAGCTCGCGATTGATGTAAGACTCAGGATTGTCGAAATCGCCTTTCATGACGACTCGACAGCATTCGTTTGATGAACTTCGATAGGTCTGCCAAAAATCTCTCTAAACAGATCGCTCTTGTTTTGCAAGGAAAGCTTCTCCATTGCCAGGTCGCCATCCGCTTCGACTTCCAGAACATAACGGCCGCGCTCTTGATCCGGCACAATTTTCAAAGTCTGAATTTTCTTGCTGTAATCCTGATCCAGAGCGTCTGCGACTCGCAAGATACCGGCGAGTTTGCTGACAATCATGCGGGATTCACGGTCCAGAGATATATAAGGAAGGTGTGACCTGGTGGGAGGGGACTTTCGATGATAGCGCGCAATATTTGCAATCAGGTCCATATCGGAACGGGACAACCCGAAGATTTCGGATGAAGAAATAATGTACCAGGTGTGCTTATGGTGAGAGCGATCACTGATGAAAGTCCCGACATCATGAAGGAGAGCCGCGACCTCCAGGTATAAGCGTTCTTTTCTTCCCAGCCGGTGTTCGTCCTGCAATTGATCGAATATGGTAAGCGCAAGTTTCCGGACCTGTTCAATGTGGTTTTCGTTGGAATGATATTTTGCCGCGAGTCCGCGAGCGGACGCAAGAATCTGTTCATCAAACGATTCCAGACCGGCTCGCTGGGCCATATCCAGAAGGATGCCTGCGCGAATGCTCACGCTCATTACATGAATCCGTTCCACTTTTGTGCGTTCAATGATGCTGCGATACGCGAGCAGTGCCGGCACCAGAATTTCCGCCTGTGGATAGTTCAAGCTGTAACGGCGGACAATTTCTTCTGTGTCAAAGCGGGATACATCGGTCGTAAACTTTTGAAACATTTTCCGGTCCACGACCCAGATATTGTTGCCATTCATTTCCGCGTCTGTCCCGCCAATTTGACGGGCGGCAAACCGAATGTCGCCGCCGAGAGCAATCATTTCCTGCGCTTTGTCGAATGGAATCGTATTCGCGATCGTATCAATCGTATTTTTGATCTGGCGATCGAGCAATTTTAACCGCTGTTTCCATTCTCCTTTTACACCCACCAGAGATTGCCGGAGCCGCACAGCTCCAAGCGCAAATGTGCCAAAGTGAAGCGGTTTTCCCGCCTGGAGAAAGGAGATATCAGTGCTCCCTCCCCCCACTTCCACCACCAGCGTATTCTGGTTTTGCAAATCGATTTTGCCTTGCGCGGTTTCGTGAATCGCCATGTAAGTGAGGCGATTTTCTTCCGAACCGTCGATCACATCAATTTCAATGCCGGAGCGCAGGAAAGCACGATCAATAAAGGTATCAGCATTTCCAGCTTCGCGGATGGCGCTCGTTGCAACAGCGCGATAACGGGTGACGTTGTAATCCTTCATCACCTGCGAAAAATCGGCGAGCGATTGGCAAACGGTTTGAATTGTCTCCTCCCTCAAGTTCCCGTGCGTAAAAGTATCCTTTCCAAGAGCAACAGCCCGGTTCAAATTTTCAAGAGTCCGTAAAGAGCCGTCCGCTTGAGCTTCTGAAATCTCCATCCGTATGCCGCTCGATCCTACGTCGATGGCCGCAACAATAACCGGCTTTTTTCTGTCCATAGCAAAAGTATAGAACAATCACCGCAGAATGGTATGGTGTTGAGTTGTAAATTCTATGTTGCAAAACGACGCAGCCAGGACGCAGGCGAGACGCCCGCGCTACAGCGCCTTGTTCAGGGCGCGCAGAAACTCGGAGGCATCGCTGAAGCGCTCTCTCGTGTCGTCGTCAAGGGCCCTGTCGATGGTTTTGGCCACTTTTCTGGGAATATGAGAAGCGTATTCGCGGATCGGCGTAAATCCACCGCGCAAAATGACTTCGACCGGATCCTTTCCTTGTGGAAAATATCGTGGAGATTGCCCGGTCAGCATGTAATAAAGCGTGGCAGCGAGACTCCAGACATCCCCGGCAGGGCTGCTGAAACGAAACTGCGTCAATTGCTCGCGGGGCATGAACATCGCGGCATTCAAGGTCGACCCTGTCGCGCTCATCCCCGAAAAGCCGGCGCGCTCAAAACTCCGGGCAAGTCCGAAGTCCACAAGTTTTGCTGTGTACTTGTTCTGTCCCTTGAGCACGATGTTGGAGGGTTTGATCGCGCGGTGCACATATCCTTTTTGATGCGCGTGTGCGAGTCCTTCCAGAACCTGCAACCCGATCCAGGCCGCCTCTTCCAGTGGTAAAGGACTGCCTTTTTTTTGCATCCACTCTTCGGCGTTTCCTCCGGAACAGTACTCCATCCCGAAATAAAAACCGCTGCCAGCAGAACCATGTTCATACATTTCTACGATATTAGAATGACGCAATTCGCATACCGTTTCCACATCCCGGTGAAAACGCTGCCGTGATTTTTCATCCACCGCCACTTTCGCCAGCATGATCTTCAAAGCCACTTTGGTGGAATCCTCTTTTCTCTCCGCGACGTAAACCGCCCCGAGAGATCCGCGCCCGAGCATCCGTTCGATCTTGTAACCGGCAATGTTGCTGAGGGAGGCCTCCTCCTGCCCCTCTTCCCGTGATTGCATCAGCAAATGGATGAGCACTCCCACCGGATTGAACTTGGCTTCATTGCGGCACTTTTCGCAGATGTAATCTCCCAGCCTTCCGGAGCCGATTTCGCTGGAAACGTCCTTGTCGCATTGTTCGCAGCGCGCCGGTTCGGGCTTCGCAGGTTCGCCTGCGTGTTCCACTTCGGTTTTGCACTGCGGACAGAGGAAAGCGTCTTCAATCCACCGGCACATACCCTGAAACTCTTCCGGAATCTCTTTGTGACATCGGCAACAGAGCGCGGGGGCCTGGATTCGCACGAGAAAAACCGTTTCTCCTACACCAATTGTGTCCCGGTCTATGAGATCGAGGTCAGGTTGTTTCCTTTGCGCAGCTTCCTGTGGCGATTCCCCTTCTCTTCGTCCGCCGTATTTCTTGCCGTTGACATAGGTGCCATTCAAGCTGCCAAGATCACGGATCCGCACATCCGGTGGATTCACTTCCAGCATGAAATGATGCCGCGAAGCGGTTGTGTCTTCTTGCGCCAGCCGCGCATGACAATCGCGAGCACGACCAAAAATGAAAGTGTCATGCTCATCAAATACGAATTCTTTTCCGCGTATCGGTCCTTGCGTAACTTCTAATGTAATTTTGCCCGGCATGGCTGCTGAATGATTAATTATAAGTCGAATATTTTTTTTGTGCGGACGGGACATCCGCGGTCCATAATGCAGGCGGGGCGCCTGCTGTCCGTTATCGATTGCAGCAGCGGCCGGGCGGGATGTTATGGCCATGCGGACAGAGCAGAGGATGTCCCAGGAATGAGCAGATCCTTTCCGCCACATCCTGACTGATAATGTGTTCGAGTTGACAAGCTTCATCCGATGCTTCCCGCGTAGAGAGCCCAAAGGTTTGAGCAAACAGGCATTCGCCCAAACGATGACGGCGGATAATGTCGCGCGCGCGGGTCTCCCCTTCTGATGTGAATGAGATCGATCCGTTTTCCATCTGAATCATCCGGATCGATCGCAAATGTGACATCATTTCTTCTTTCAAAATCCGCACTTCCATTGCACTTTGACGATCCAGCTTATTCTCTTCGTACAACAACCAGAGTTGCTCCATCGCATCATCAATATCATCTTCAATTTGCTTCACCAACGAAGTAGCAGCGATCAGGTGTCCATGATTCAATTCAATTTGACGATCCGCGATGCGGCCCACTGCAAGATCATGCGTGACCATCAAAATCGTCAGACCTTCCCGTTCATGCAGCTTCATCAACAACCGGATAATCTCCCGTTCATTATCTTCATCCAGGTTTCCGGTCGGCTCATCCGCCAGTAAAACCTTCGGCTCGTTGATCAATGCCCGCGCCACGCAAACACGCTGCTGTTCTCCTCCGGAAAGCTGGGATGGCAGATGCTTTAAACGGTCGCCGAGTCCAATGCGGGACATCAGCTCGATTGCCTGCTCCTGATCCACAATGCTGTGGAAGTATTGCGCCAGCATCACATTCTCCAGCGCAGTAAGATGAGGCACAAGATGAAACTGCTGAAAGATCATTCCAACTTTCTGTCTCCGGAAGCCGGTCATTTCCTTTTCTGTGAAGCGGCTCGTTTCTTTTCCATCAATCAACACGGAACCGGAGCTTGGCCGGTCTAACAGCCCGATGATGTTCAAGAGAGTCGTTTTACCTGAGCCGGACGGACCCATGACCGAGACCCATTCGGCCGGCGCAATTTCCAGATTGAACTGATCCAGCGCTTTCAGACCGTTCGGATAGATTTTCGTAACATCTTTCAGCTGAATCATTGACTATGCTTCCTTCAACACCAGTGCGGCCTGTCTGTTTACGGCGCGGGAGACCGGTAAGATCGAAGAAACAATCATCAAAAGCAAGGAGAAAAAGAGCGTGATCAGGAAGACAATTCCATTCGGCGCAACGTAAGATTGAAACAACACTTTTCCAAGAATTTGCGCCATCAAAATTCCAACACCATAACCTGTGATCCCGCCGGCAAGTCCCAGAACAAGCAATTCGGATGTCAGCACGGAAGTGATTTGCTTCCTCCTCGCGCCCAGGATTCGCAAAAGCGCGATTTCCGATTGTCGCGAAAGAAGGATTGCCGAAACAGTCGTGTGGATGCAGAAAAACAAAATCACAAAAATCAAAAGAATGACGAGACCCATGAGCCGTGAAATCTTATCCAGGAAGGAGGATTCGGCTGCTGCAATTTTGCGGATGACTTGAAACTTGATGCCCGGATTCGCGCGGGCGAGTGTGGCGAATTCATTTTCAACTTGAGGCAAATCACCCAGCACGCTGAGTAAAACTGCATGGTAGCCACGATCACGACCACTCAACTGCTGTGCAATCCGTATGGGAACAAATACCTGATCATCTTCTGCCTCCCCGCTCTCCACAAAACCGCCAATGGGAAGCCTCATCAGAGACGTCCCCGCGATATCCACACTCTTCTGGTTTTCCGCCCGAATCCTTTTTGCAAAGCGCGTCCCGAGATAAATCGCATCTCCTGTAGTCTCCACTAATTTCCAGTCGTGTGAAGGATAAAGCTTTCTGTAGGAGTCAACATCCACACCCACTAACAGCACCGGCACCTTTTGAATTTGAACCGGCACAAACGATTGCGGCGTGTGCGCCACGATCCTTTCCTTGAGTGGCGAGGTTCGCAGTGCTGTGAGAAATTGCGCGGTTACAGACGCTCCCTCATTTACCGGCAACACAATCACATTTGGTCCGTAGTCCCTGAGCTCGCGATTCATGCGCAGCCGCAAATCGGTTTGCAGATTCAACAATGCAGCCACCACAGAAGCGCCCATGGTTACAGCCAGCAAAATCAGCATGGCCTTGGACTTCTTTTGCAGCAAAGCCTGCTTCAAGAGGAGCCAGCGAAATTCTTTGCGTGTCATAGATCCCTCAAAGCAACTGCCGGATCGAGCGTGATCGCCTGGCGCAGCGGCCACAAACTCCCGCACAAAATGATCAACACGCCGATCGCCGCAATCAGCGGTAAAAGAACGAGCTTTACTTCAAAAACGGACTGAAAGAGGGTGTCGCTCAAACTTACCGACAAAAAGCTGCCCACCGCGTAACCAAACAGACTACCGATTCCTCCCAGGATCAGAATTTCTCCGAATAAATAAAGGAAGAGAAAAGCGTTGCTGGAGCCGACTGCTTTCATGAGAGCGAGCTCTTTGCGCCTCTCCAGGATCATAGAGGTCGTGGTGCTTGTCATGGTCAGGGAGGAAGCGATCAGTCCGGCCAATGAAACAAGAATCATCAACCAGTTTACTTTCTTTACAATCTTCTCTTCCGTTTGTGTAATCTGTTTCACGATACGCGGTTCAGCGCCCTGAAAGGCTTTTGCGATATCAGCTGCCACCTGCGTGACATAAGGCGTGCAAGAAAAACGTTCGAGCTCCTGGGGCGTGAGTGCTTTTGAGTTTCGCTGGTGTTTGTAATAAAGACTGTTGGGAGCGGTTACAAGCGCGCTGACATAGAGCTGTTTGAATTGCCCTGGATGATCCGTGAAATCCTGAACCGTGTCGAGTCTTGCAAAGATCTGATTCTCTTCAACACCGCCGGAAGTCAGTACTCCTTTTATTTGAAATGACTGCGTTTTGCCTGAATGATCCAGCACCACTTCTTCTCCCTCTTTCCAACCAAACTGTCTGCAAATGCTCGATCCGCAAACCAGGTCAGACTTTTCCTGCGGCCACGTTCCACGAATCTGAGCATAGGGAGCGACCTTTGGAAAACTGCGGATCGTATCCACTGCGCCAAATTCTGTTCCGACAAGCTGAACTGCTCTTTGCCGGTGATGAACGGTTTGAGTCAAGAGAGGAGCCATCGCCACAATTTGATTTTTCCAGAAGATGGAATTGACTCCGGCGAGTTCCGGGATCGTTAAATAGCGATCGGTGGTGATGAACCCTGCATCCGCATCACCGGAAACCACCGGCAAAGAATCTCCTTGCGGAACGACAATGATGTTGGCGCCGAATGCGCGCAATTCTTGCTGGATCGTGTCCCCGAGATTCAACGACCAATTCAAAAGAAATGTTGCCAGGCAAGTTGCAAGCGTCACAGCGCTGATGGCAACCAGCTTTCTCCTCTGGTCGCGACGAAAGGAATTAAAGACGAGTTTCCACCACATAGATCAATGAGAATGAACCGCGCCGGAATGAAAGATTGATTCCTGTTGTTTGAGGTCTTTGAGATCGATGACGACAGTATTGCCGACTTGCGAAGAAGACAGAGGAATTGGATTGCATCCTCCACCCTGTCCGATGGTCGCCGGGTTGATGTCGGCGGCGCAATTCAAGCAGATGATAGCGCCGGCTTCCTGAACATATCCCTGACTGCCACAAATCTCGCAAGCATCAAACGCAACATAGATTTTGTCGGTCTTCATCAAAATGAAGCGAACCCCCGAATCCGGAACGATGAATCGATGCAGATTGCCATCGGATACGGTGGCCATGGCGATTTCAATCTTGCCATCAACAGGAGTCACGGCGACCGGATCTGAAAGTGTTCTGGTCTGGCCGTAAACGAAATCAAGAGTGATGAATACGACGATCAATAATGAAAGCGCGGCCGTCGAAGTTCGCCAAATCATTTGACGCCGCTGTTGCGCGAGGTGCAACCTTTTTTCAGCTGCGGATGAAGTTTCCACCATTGCTTTAGCACGGCCGGGAATGACCAGATACAGCGCAGGAATCATCAGAACACCGATCAGGAACAGTGCGTTGTTCTTCACGATCGGTCCGACAACGGCCATGCCTCTCGGACCGATGTCGATCAAGCCCCCTTCCGATAATTCATGAATGCCCCCGATTACCAATTGAACCACAAAGAGCATCAGCACGATTCCTGTGACTTTGAAGAAACGGCCCAGATCGATCCGTAGGGATCCACGAACAAGAAAAATGCCGAAGAGCGTCGCCAGAAGAAGCCCCACGACT
The DNA here is from genome assembly GCA_022616075.1 of bacterium. Taxonomy (NCBI): domain Bacteria; species bacterium. The sequence goes on along the minus strand of JAKEFK010000026.1, from coordinate 15,705 downwards.
CCGCCAAAAAAGCTCAGCAACGCATTGGTCGTGAGAGTCACAGCGCTCAAAAATATGACCGTCTCAATTCCTTCACGAAAAATCATTAAAAAGACAAAAAAGAAGATTCCCCACCAGACTCCAGTGGCGCCGGCTTCTTGACGGACGGCAATCACTTCGATCTTTTCTTCAATTTCCTTCTTCAAGCCGCGGGCGGATTTCCACATCCAGACGATCATGGTGCTGACGAACGCAGCCGCAGCAAACATCAAAATACCTTCAAAAATTTCGCCGTTCAATGCAATACGCTGCAGCACATACGCCCCCGCAATACTGGCGGCGAGAGCGATGCCGAGCCCCCACCAGACCGCGCCCGCAAGGTGTTGTCTGCCGGTTTTCCGCAAATAGAGCAGGACGATTGCGATCGCAAGAGCGCCTTCCACGCCCTCACGAAGTGTAATCACCAGTGATGAAAACATTATTTAGAAACTTTCCTTTCTTTTCGACAGTTACTGCAATAACCGTAGATTTCGTGTTTGTGGTATTCCATTTCAAAACCGTGACTGCGAATAATCCGCATCTGAACATCTTCCAGCTTAGGGCTGTCAAACTCAACAATCTTCCCGCACGTCAGACAGATCAGATGATCGTGATGGGCAACGTTTACGTCGTATTTTGTGTTTCCATTTGCAAATTGCCGTTCCACGGCGATTCCAGCTTGCACGAGCAATTTCAGCGTCCGGAAAATCGTAGACGGGTTGATGATCTGCCCTTTTTTGCGAAGATGCTCATGCAGCTCTTCGATGCCATAGTGGCCGTTCAGTTCCAGGAATTCCCGCACAATGAACTGCCGTTGAGGCGTCAAACGCCCCTTATGGTCCCGGACAAAACTCTCAAATTTCTCGGCCGCTTGCGTATTCATCTTTTGTCTTATTGCAATCGCATTGCAATTGCAAAGTGTAGATAATAACGGCAGGAATCAAGGGTGTCAAGGGACTTTAGATTTGAAACGCCAAGGCGCCAGGAACGCCAAGGGAAAAAATTCTCTATTCTTCTTGGCGACCTGGCGTCTTGGCGGTTGAATTCAATTCATTTCTTCGTAGAGCTGTTCGTGGTAGTTCGGCTCCGTGATCTCCTGGCCACCGATAAAGACGTTCGAAATTCTTGTGCGTGGTTCCAGCGGATCCCCTTCTGCAACGATTACGTTTGCGCGCTTCCCTGCTTCGATGGTCCCGGCCGTCTGATCGAACCGGAAGATTTTAGCAACGTTGGTTGTGATTGCCTTCAACGCCTCTTCATACGGCAATCCGTTTGCCACAGCAAGGGCGGCCTCGTACGGAAGATTTCTAGCGTTATGCGTTTCATTGCTCTGGATCGCAATCAGGACTCCTGCTTTGTGCAACTGCATCGCGCTTTCGTAGTTTGCGCCGAGAGTCTCCATAGAATCGGGCTGAGTTGTTACAGGTCCCAGAATGACAGGGATTTTTTCACGCGCCAGGATGTCGGCGATCTTGTAGGCGTTGGTTCCATGATTGATGACAAGATTTTTTTTGATCCCGAATTCTTCTGCTATGCGAATCGCTGTCAAAATGTCATCGACTCGATGAGCGGAAACGACCAGAGGAATTTTCCCTGCAAGCACATCCAGAACTGCATCAAGCTTCATATCCCGTTCCGGGGACTTATCTTCGTCTTTCGGTTTCTTTTCAGATTTTTTTTTCTCGTAACGTTTCCATTGTTCTTCGTACTCGCGTGCCTTGACTAGCGTCTGGCGAATCAGTGCGGCTGTGCCCATCCGTGTGCTCGGTGCTTTGTTTGCTTCCCCGTATTTTGCCTTGGGGGCTTCTCCCATCGTCACGTGCAAAGCTGTAACAGGTTTCAAAACGACTTCATCGATTCGCTTCCCTGAAAACTCGATCAAAGAGCTCATTCCTGCAAACACATTTTCATCGGCCGGAGAAACGATTCCCGCAACAACACCATTGCTGCGCGTCACGCCGATGGCAAAACTCTCCGGGAAAAACGCATCGGTAACGCGCATCTGCGGCGTTACCGGATCCACGCTTTCGGAACTATCAACGGTCGCGGTTACCTGGGTCACTTCACTCAAACCGATATGGCAATTCGCATCGATGAACCCGGGAAACACGCTTTTTCCGGATGCGTCAATCACCCGCGAGTCCGCAGGGACACTCACATTTGAGCCGACTTCTTGAATCTTTCCATCGCGCATCAACACTGTTCCCTTTTCAATTACCGGACCAGCCATCGTGTAAATTTTCGCATTCGTGATCGCGATCGTTTCAGAGAACGCAGGAGAGGAAAGGAGCAGGAAGAAAAGAGCAAACATGGTGCAAAAGCTATTTAGGGAGTCCTTGCGGGAGCGCGGGCATCTTTGCCCGCAAAAACTTGTGGAGTTTTCGCATCCTTGAGGACTGGAAGTCCGCGCTCCAACTAGCAGTCTCATTTTGCCCTCCTTTCATAGGTCGTCCTGCCTTCTACCATCGTGAGAAGGACATGAGAATAAATGCTCAACGGCGGGCCATCAAACATTACGATGTCGGCCTTTTTGCCTTTTTCGAGTGTTCCCACATAACGATCGATTCCCAGCATTTTTGCGGGCCAGATCGTGATGGTCTTCAGCGCATCCGCTTCGCTCATACCATATTTCAAGGTTTTTTCCGCTTCCACATTCATTCGCTGCACAAGATCGCTGCTGTCGGTATGGAGATTGACAACGACTCCTTTCGAAACGAGATGAGCAGCATTCCAGGGAATCCCTTTCCACGCTTCCACTTTGAAACCCCACCAATCGGCCCAGGTTGCGGCGGCGATGTTTCGTTTCGCAAGAATATCCGCGACTTTGTACGCTTCGAGCGAATGCTGGAAGGAAGTGATCTTAAAGTTGAACTGATCGGCAATTTCGATCATGTGCATCATTTCATCTGCTCGATAGCAATGCACATGCACAAGAATTTTTCCATCCAAAACCTGCAACAGCGTTTCCCACTTCAGGTTTTTTTCCGGCGGTTCTTTGGTCTGCTTCTTGTTATATCGTTCCCATTTATCTCGGTATTCAACGGTTTTCGTAAAAGCATCCCGCAACAAATAGAAGTTGCCCATGCGCGTTGAGGGCAGTTGGTTGCGTGTGCCATACACGCGTTTAGGATTCTCACCGAGCGCCATTTTGATTCCGCGCGGCGCTTCTTTGAATACGATCTGGTCGACAGTGACCGCCCCCGGAATCACATGAACTGTAATGGCTTTTCCACCGATCAGATTCGCGCTTCCGGGCAAGATCTGGACGGTTGTTGCACCACCCGCAGCGGCTCGCTGGAACGCCGGATCTTCAGGACTGACCGAATCGAGCGCATCCACGTGCGCCGTGATCGGATCCGTGGCTTCATTTCCATCCGAATTTGCATCGACACCCGGCCAGGGATACACGCCCATATGCGAATGCGTGTCGATGATTCCAGGCATCACGTGTTTGCCGCGTCCCTCGATACGACGCGCGGCATCCGACACGTTCACGCCCGTTCCTACTTCGGCAATGATGCCGTTCCGAATCAGGATCGTTCCTTCCTGAATGACTCCCCCGCTGATGGGATAAAGAGTGGCATGTTCAATGGCAATCTCTTCGGAAAAGGCGGACAGAGCGAATAAGAAGCAGAAATAGAGCAGAGCAAAATGTTTCATCTTCCCTCTCTTAGCAAAGTAGCGCGGCCGTCCCGGCTGCGTGAGTTAAGAAGACGCAGGCGGGACGCCCGCGCTACTTTGTTTACAAACGGCCCTGTAGAGAATTCGGGCCGGCATCGGTGATTTGAACCTGAACAAACTTTCCCAGCAGACCCTCGGAGCCTTGAAAATTCACGACCCGGTTGCAACCCGTGCGACCGCTGAGCATCGCCTCTCCTTTTCTGGAATGCGATTCCACCAACACTTCCTGCGAAGCTCCAATCATTTTTTTGTTTAACCGCAGCTGAATTTCCCGTTGCGATTGTTGAAGCTCCGCAAGGCGTTCGCTTTTTTCCTCTTCCGGAACATCATCTTCCATTTTCAAGGCCGCGGTGAAAGGACGCTGGGAGTATTTAAAAGAAAAAATGCCGGAATATTCCACTTTACGTACTACATACATAGTACGTGCAAAGTCTTCGCGAGTCTCTCCGGGGAATCCCACAATGATGTCCGAGCTTAAAGCGATATCCGGGCATCGCTGTCGCAAGTATTCCACTTTGGCCAGATAATCTTCCCGCGAATAGTCCCGTTTCATCCGTTTCAGCACATCATTCGACCCGGCTTGCAGCGGCAGATGCAAATTATTGCAAAGTTTAGGAAGGGATCCATAAAGATCCATCACTTTGGGATTGATATCGCTTGGATGAGGGCTGGTGTAACGAAGCCGGCGGATTCCCGGAATCTCATGAAGTGAAATCAGGAGGTCGGCGAAATCAAACTGATTGTAGCGATAGGAATTCACGTTCTGGCCCAGCAGACAAATCTCAACAAATCCCTGTTCGGCACAGTGGCGCGCTTCTTCCAGAATCGAGTGAGGGTCACGGCTGATTTCGCGCCCCCGCAAAAAGGGAACCACACAAAAAGTACAAAACTTATCGCAGCCTTCCATGATCGTGATGTACGCCTTAAAAGGCGCATCCCGCAGAACCGTGTCCACTTCAAACGTTGGTTCCTGGCGGGGTCCGGATAGCGCAAGCAATTGTTTGCGCCCACTCTCCAGCTGCTCCAAAAGCGAGGGCAAGTCGGATACATTTTTGGGGCCGAACACCATGTCTACATAGGGACGTCCTTTGAAAAAGAGCTCCTTTTCCTGCTGAGCCAGGCATCCGCAAACGCCGATCGCCATTCCGGGTTTTCCCGTTTTCAGTTTCTTAAGCTGGCCGAGCCGCGTGAATATTTTCTGCGCCGCTTTTTCCCGCACACTGCAGGTGTTCAGCAGAACGAGATCGGCGTCAAATTCATCTGCGGAAGGAGAATAGCCCAGCCGCGACAGAATGCCCGCCATTTTCTCCGAATCATGGACATTCATCTGGCAGCCGTACGTCTCTATGTAGTACTTTTTATCCATAAACTCCTTCGGGCGGGACGCCCGGTACTTTGTTAATTTAAATGAAGAAGCTATTTAGATCAACTTGGATTTACCGGGACCGGGGCTGAAGGATCCGGCTGGGGGGCTTCCGGTTTCGGTTTACGCGAAAACATTCCCACGATGCCCGAAACAGCATAAATCACAGCGAGGGTGATGAGAGCCCGTTTCAAATCGAATGCCATGAAGCCGATGATCAACGCGATCAGGACAATCGTCCGGTAGGAACGAGGTTGTTTGAGGTCAAGATCCTTGAAAGTGCGATAACGGATTCTGCTGACCATCAAAAAAGCAAGAATCAACATGATCGCAACAGCGACAATCGCCCAGAATTCTCCCGCGACACGTTCTGGAAAATAATAAATCGTAGCGGCTACGAAACCGGCTGATGCCGGCGTTGGCATCCCGGTGAAATACCTTTTATCAGGATGACCGGTCGTCTGCACATTGAACCGTGCGAGCCTGCTGGCAGCGCAAATAATGAAGAGAAAGCAGGCGATCCATCCCGCGCGATCAATCAATCTGTTTTCAAAATGGTAAAAGGCCCATTGATAGCAAACAACTGCAGGCGCAACGCCAAAAGTGATCACATCTGCCAGTGAGTCCAGTTGAACGCCGAACGCGGAGCTCGTGTGAGTCATTCGCGCGATCCGTCCATCTAGAGTATCCAGGATCATCGCGATACCAATGAGGAGTCCTGCGCGCTCAAAATTTCCCTGGATCGCTGAGCTGATGGAATAGAAGCCGCAAAATATGTTGGAGACGGTGAAGAGACTCGGGATGATGTACATTCCGCGTCTTGACTTCTCGCGAATCTTGGCTTTCGTCCACTTCCTCTGTCTCATGGAAGCTCCCCTATCGCGGTCTTGCCGCCAGCGACGCGGTCTCCGCGTTTGACGAGCACTTTTGAACCGGCAGGAAGAAAAACATCCACACGGGAACCAAACTTGATCAAACCGATTCTATCTCCCACATGCAGCGTTTCCCCGGGTTTTCTCCAGCAAACGATTCGCCTTGCAATCAAACCTGCTATTTGTACGAACCGCACGGTTTTTCCTTCATGTTCCATAGTGATGGAGTTGCGTTCATTTTCCAGCGAAGCGCGTTCATCAAACGCGATCAGGAATTTGCCTTTGTGGTAATCAACGCTGGAAATCTTTCCTGAAATGGGCGCGCGGTTGATGTGAACATCAAAGACGGAGAGGAAAATGCTGATTGCTTCCTGTCCATTTTCCTGGCGAACGGAAACAACTTTTCCATCAGCAGGTGAAGCCACCTGGCGCTCCGTTCCTTGAAACTTTCTATCGGGATCCCGAAAGAAAAAGGTGACAAAAGCCGCGAGCACAAGCAACGAAGCACCGGGCCATCTCCATCCTGCCACCAACGCAACAATGCCCGCAATACCCAGGATGGCAATATAGGGATAGCCCTCTTTTGCAATGGACATGAATCGATTAGAACAGGACCTACACTGAGCTCTTTTTGATGAGCTCTTGCATACGATCCTTGATCACAAGTTTCTTCTTTTTCAGATTAATTTCTTCGAGTTTTTCGGAATCGGATAAGTACAAACGGGAGGTTAACTCCTGCAGACGGCTTTCTAAAGAACGATGCTGATCGGATAAAGACCTGTATTCGGAATTCTGTTCATACAAGACCTGAGAGATGTCTCTGCTCTCCATATTTTCCTCCTTGAAGTTTGGCGATTAATCAGGTGAGATATCAAAAGCATTATTACATATAATATAACAAAATTTTTTTGTACAGGCTTGCGTCTAATCAGTCGCTGACGGCACAGAAATCTTTGGGGGTCGTGGACCTTTCGACTCTGCATCGGAGGGGCGCAGATAAGCAGCCTTCAGCTCATTTCCGGTAAGGACTTCTCCTTTCTCGAATCTCCTTCTCGATTGTTGCGCTAGAGTTCGCGCAAGCACCAAATCGGATGGATGAAGAAGTTGAGAAGCCGGATGGTTTCGAAGAAGATCCCAGTAAAGATGAGCCCCGGGACCGCAAAAAATCACAGGTGATTGTGGAAGATTGTTGCTCCACGAAACAGGATCGATCGATTTTGGATCGATTCTGAGGGAAAGCTCGGAACCTTTTTTTTCATAGAGGCAGGTGAAAATCTCCCGTCGCCTGGCATCAAGCGCCGGGCAGATCAACCCATCATCGGGAACTTGCAGCGCTGCAATCTCCAGGGCGCTTGCTGCAACAACGGGAACTTGCAAAGAAAAGGCAAGCCCTTTGACAACGCTTAGAGAGATGCGAAGTCCTGTGAAGGAACCCGGGCCGTTGATTACTGCAATTCCCTGGATTTCCCGGATGTCAAAATCCAGATGGGAAAAGAGCATCTCAATGGCAGGCATCAACCGCTCGCTATGCGTTTTGCCCCCCACAGTTACGTATTCTGCTACGATCTCATCGCCGTGCGCGATGCAAACGCTGCAGACGTTCGTGGAAGTATCCAGCGCAAGAATTTTCATCACTTTATTATGGCATGATATATTTTCAAATTCGGAACTTGGCGCCTTGGCGTCTTGGCGGTTAAAAAATGAGCTCTCTTACTCCGATGTTGCAGCAATATCGCAGCATCAAGCAACAATACACCGATGCGATTCTATTCTTTCGAATGGGCGACTTCTATGAGATGTTTTTTGAAGATGCCTTTGTCGCTTCGAAAGTGCTGGATATCGCGCTCACCAGCCGGGACAAGAACAAGGACTCAGCTATTCCTATGTGCGGTGTTCCGTGGCATTCGGCGGATTTCTACATCGCGAAACTCGTGAAATCGGGACACAAGGTAGCGATTTGCGAACAGGTCGAGGATCCGAAACTCGCGAAAGGAATTGTGCAACGGGAAGTGATCCGTGTTGTGACTCCGGGAACATACGCCGAAAGCGCTCAGATGCAACCGAAAGAGCACCAGTACCTCTGCGGAATGGTGATTCGTGACAAGCAGGCCGGATTGTCGTTTGTCGATGTTACCACCGGGGATTTCCGGCTCTCGCAGTTTTCCCTGGAAGCGCATCACGAAAACTTATGGGAAGAGATTGAAACGCATGCGCCAACGGAGCTCCTCTTTCCGATGTCCTTTCAACCGGAGGGAGATCCCTCAGGAATCCTTTCGGCCATCGTAAAGACGCCGCTAGAAGACTGGATTTTTGAGCTGCAATATGCGCGCAAGCTCCTCCTGGATCATTTCGTCGTCGAGTCGCTGCAAAGTTTCGGATGCGAGAACCGTGAATTGGCCGTAGCGGCAGGAGGGGCGGTTTTGCATTATCTGTATCAGACGCAAAAATCAGCTCTGAAGCACATCAACAGATTGTCTTTCTACGAACGTAGTGACTTCATGCAGCTGGATGCCCAAACGATCCGGAATCTGGAACTTCTGACAACGCTGCAGGGACAACAGCTGGAAGGCTCGCTGATGGGAGTTCTCGATGCAACAGGCACCGCTTCCGGTGGACGGCTCTTAAAAGAATGGTTGTTGAAGCCCTTATTGAAAATCGCCGAAATTGAAAAACGGCTGAACGCGGTGCAGGAGCTGACGGAAAAAACCATGGAGAGGGGCATCATCCGGGACGAATTGCAGCAGGTTCAGGACCTGGAACGAATTGCAAGCCGTATCACAATGGATCTCGTACAACCTCGCTATCTGATCGGATTGAAGCAGTCGGCTTGGGTGCTTCCAAAAATCAAATCGTTGATGGCCGCTTTTCATTCCGAACCGCTTCACAAAATCGCTTCAGAAATGGACACGTTGGAGGATATCGCGGCTCTCATCGAGGAGGCCATCTCAGATCAGCCTCCGCTGAATGCAAGGGATGGAAATGTAATCAAACCGGGTTTTCATTCCGAACTGGATGATCTGCGGGTGCTCACTCGCAGCGGAAAAACGGCCATCGCTTCCATTGAAGAGCTGGAGCGGCGCAAAACCGGAATTAACAATCTCAAGGTCGGCTACAACAAAGTGTTCGGCTACTACATTGAGATTTCACGCGGGCAGTTGTCAAAAGTGCCGGCCGATTTCGAGCGGAAACAAACACTGGTCAACGCGGAACGTTTTATCACGCCGGAGCTGAAAGATTACGAATACAAGATTCTGACTGCGGAAGAGAAAATTGCAAAACTGGAAGAAGAACTTTACGCCGACGTTTGCGTCAAGATAGCGGTCCATATTCTGCGCATGCAAAAGACCGCCGCGCTGCTGGCCGAAGCAGACGTCTATGCGGCATTAGCGGAAGTGGCCGCGCGCAATAACTATCGGCGTCCCACCTTCCATGAAGAAAACAGCTTGAAAATCGTGGAAGGGCGCCATCCCTGCGTGGAGTTGCTCCACCCGGCCGAAAGGTTCGTGCCAAATGATTCTTATCTGGATAACGATAGCAACCAGATACTGATCGTAACAGGCCCAAACATGGGAGGCAAATCCACCTTCCTGCGGCAAACCGCACTGATAGCGCTTCTTGGCCAGATGGGCTCTTTTGTGCCTGCAAGGGAGGCACGATTGCCTGTTCTAGATCGCATCTTCACACGCATTGGAGCGTCCGATAATCTCGTGAAGGGACAATCTACTTTCATGGTGGAAATGATCGAAACTGCATACATCTTGCATCATGCGACCCCCAAAAGTCTGATCATTCTGGATGAAATTGGACGAGGCACGAGCACTTTTGATGGAGTTGCGATCGCCTGGGCCGTTGCTGAATTTCTGCATACTTTTCCAAGGGTCCGCGCAAAAACCCTTTTCGCAACGCATTTCCACGAACTGACGGAGCTCGCTCTCACCTGCTCCCGCGTAAAGAACTTCAACATTGCGATCAAAGAATGGAATGACGAAATCATTTTTCTGCGAAAGGTTCAGGAAGGAGCAGCCGACAAAAGTTACGGGATTCAGGTTGCCAGACTTGCGGGTTTGCCTCCAGAAGTTTTGCAGCGGGCGAAGCAAATTTTGAATACGCTGGAAAACAACTCATTTGATTTGCAAGGCAAGCCAATCCTTGCGGGACGATCGGAAGAGCCTGCAACCTTGCAGCTTGATCTTTTCAAAGAAGACGTCAGACAAGAAGCGATCGATAAAATCCGCAAAGCAAATCTTGAAAATTTAACTCCGCTTCAGGCACTAAACTTGCTGGCGGAGTTGAAGGATAAACTTTCGTAGGGGCGACCCTTGTGGTCGCCCTTTACGGGCGGGGACAAGCCCCGCCCCTACCAGTTTGGTATGATTGTCGCATGTCGGAAGATTTAAAAACGGCGCTCGGACAGTGTTTCTGGATCGGCATCAACGGAACCACACTGGACGATCCCTACACAAAGGAAATTTTCCAGACATTTCAACCAGGCGGGATCTGTTTATTTCAACGTAATGTAGAATCGATCGAACAGGTGAAGCTGCTGAATTCTTCGATTCAAAAAGCGAGCAAGATCCCAATGTTCCTCGCGGTGGACCAGGAGGGGGGCACCGTCGAACGATTGCACAAAATCATTGGAACGATTCCTCCATCGATGGCGCTCGCCGCTGCGCAAAAACCATCACTGGCGCAACGCATTCATCAATGTCACGCGCGACTTTTGCAAGCCATGGAATTCAACGTCAACTTTACTCCGGTTCTGGATCTGGCTCTGCAAAATGCGGATAACGGTCTTGGCACGCGATGTTTCAGCAACAATCCCAAAATCGTGATCCGGTATGCGCGGGAAGTTCTCGATGCGCATCTAAAATCAGGTATTCTCCCATGCGGCAAACACTTTCCAGGCCTTGGAGACACGGACCGCGATTCGCATCTGGATCTACCCACTGTTCCGCGACCATGGAAACGAATTGAGCGTGAGGATCTCCTTCCTTATAAAGAGTTGCTGCCAAGCGTGCCATTCATCATGGTGAATCACGCACTCTATCCGGACAAAAATAAGAAATTGCCGGCATCCCTCGCGAAAGAAATTGTCACAGATTTCCTGCTCAAAAAATGGAATTATCAGGGCTTTGCAATTTCCGATGATTTGATCATGGGCGCCATCTCTAACATTTACAATCTTGCGGATGCATGCGAAAAAGCGCTGGAGGCGGGAAATCATCTTTTCCTGATCTGTCGTCCGGAAGAAGTGACAAACGTATTTGCAAAATTGTTGCGAAGGGCAACAAGAAGTGAGCGGCTCACAAATGCTATTTATCACAATAGCAGCAAAATTCTTTCCTTTAAGTATTCGCATTTTTCTGGGACGCGGCAGAAAGTCTCTCTGCAAAAAGAAATCAAGCGGCTGAAGAAATTCTCTGAAGAAGCGGCGAGCAGAGCGATAACACTGATAAAAGGACAGCCGCTAAAAACTCTGCCCGGCCGTTGCACGATCTTCTATCCACGCACGAAATGGCTGCCCGCTGAGGAAACCGGCGTGACTCCATATCTCACGAAGCGTGGCGTGGAGGTCAAACAGGAGCCTTTTGCAATTCAGATTCAAGAACCGGAGAGCGTTGCACTGGCGCGCAATTCGAATACAGAATGGAACATTGTGATCGTGACCAACCCTGGAATGAATCCTGGCCAAATGCGGTTGATTCGGGAATTGCTTCGTCAGAATAAACAAGTCGCCGTGCTGAGCGGAGCGTTTCCCTCTGAGAATTTTCCCGAAGAAGTGAAAACGGTGATTGCCGCATACTGGACTTCGCCGGCGGCGTTGTCTGCTGCGGCAAAAGCGCTTTGGGGTGAAGAAAAAATGCTAGGGGTTGTTCCGTTGTATTAGCAATGCGGGCGGGACGCCCGCGCTACTTTGTTATGGAGGATTTTATGTTGTACGTAGTGCTTGGAGTTTTAGCGATTCTTGCTTTATACAATCTCATCGCGTTAAAGAGTCTTCGCAGGAAGCTGGAAGAGATAAAGGATTCGATCCACAGCCAGGTCTCGTGGGCAAAAGAGGACCTGCGCGGCGATATTGGTGGAATCAAAACGGTAATGAAGGTCCTGGCAGCCGGCGGACGTGTCACCTCGGATATGGTTGAAGAAGGAAAACCGTTTGGAGATATTTCCGCAGCCGACGCCGTAAAGTTTTTGAAAGAGAATCCCGAAACGGTGGTTGTGGACGTACGGACTTCTTCCGAATTCCAATCGGGTCACATCCCTGGAGCGCGATTGATTCCTGTCGATGAAATTGAAAACCGATTGAGCGAAGTTCCCAGGGAGGTCAGCCATCTTCTGGTGACCTGTCAGGGAGGAGCTCGCAGCGCAGCGGCATGTCAGATGCTGAGCGAAAAAGGATATACAAATCTGATGAACATGTATGACGGCATGGGGGCCTGGCCCGCACAAAAGGAAATCGGAGTAACGATTCGGCCACCTGCAACCAACCGAAATGGCTGATCACAATTTCCGGTGCGGCGACGTTTTGATATGTACGTCAAAATACCACGCACAACAGTTAAGCATCGAAGGCCAGCCTGGAATTGTGATGGGGACAAAACCACATCACATCCATCTCTGGTTTGAACCCTCCCGCAGGGCTTACTGGATCAACTACGATATTTTGCGAAGACTTGAAGACGCCGAACTTTCCCCGCTTCTGGATAGAATTCAATTTCTCACATACAGCTTGAGCGCGGAAGAATGGGAGATTGAAGAAACCGCTGAACAAGTCAGTTTGATCTGTTATGTCGATGAAATTCATTTTGAAACACTGCAGGAACTGCGAGCTTACCTGGATATCGACTATATTGCGCTCTCCCTTGGTCCGGAGGGGATGGGGCGCATGATCACGCGCATCCTGTGGGCCAAATAAAATTTTAACGCAGAGACGCGGAGACGCAGAGATTCAAAGATTTTTATCCTTTTTTTTCTCTGCGTCTCCGCGCCTCTGCGTTAAAGAGTTAGTTTTTCCTTAAGGCGCGATTCATAACGCGCCAGATCCGGATAAGTGGCAAAGTTCGGACCGAGACAGGAATCGTGGTTTGGGATACAACGAGCGGCGCTGTTCTTAATCACGATTCCCATAAAATTTTGAAAAGCTTCTTCAAAGGATTGATCGACTCCCGGAAACAATTTATCAAAAGATATATCATCGCTTTTCAGACGGTAAATGGTGGAGTTCACAATCAAGTCAACGACCAGAAAAGCTTGCTGAGGCCCGGGTATGGAAGGATCCGAGACACGAACTCGCCCAACGGAAACAGTTCGAATTTTCTTCCAGGGAAGAAGCCCGGTTGTTTGCTGTTCGTTCCGTATGTCTAGCCCTTTCAAAGCCAGCCGGTCCAGGCGGCATTGTACGATATGCCAGCCGTTGGATATGGCGCCATCGAAACCACCATCGGGAAGCAATACGCGATCCGCAGACCCTAATCGTGCTGCCGGACGCGGTGGGATGACCGGCGGGGGCACAACAATGGCTTGAGTGGAGTCATCCACGGGAAGAACTGCCTCGGGTGCCGATTCCGGCACCGTTTCTGCCGCCACCTTAAAAGGTAATGGTGGCGGAACAGGAATGACGGCCGCTGCTTTAACAGGGAAAGCAGAAGCCGGCATTTCAGGAATCTGATACCTCTTGATATCCATTTGCAAGGCGGCTCGCCATTGTGAATCGGCGTGAGGATGATGATAAGAGCGCCAAAAATTTTCGATCGCCTTATCGCGATCGATCATTTTTTCAAAGTAAAGCCTTGCCAGTTTGCTGTAAGCCCGCAATGAAATGGGATCTTGAGGATAATTTGCTGTGACTTCTTCGTAGTGTTGGGACGCAGAACGAAAATCGAGTGTCTCTTCAAAAAAGGTTCCAAGACCAAGCAACGATTTTGCCGGAAGCGGCTGCCTGAGCGGTGAATTCTGGTATTGATGGTAAAGATCCAGAAGCAAGTCCCAATCACGTGTGCGTAGAAGAATGTCGAAAATCGCTACGCTGAATTTCATGTAGGAACTTGCATCTTTGTTTATCTCAGCGATTCTGCGCATTTCCAAATACGCTTCCAGATGGTTTGGATCATCGCGAACGACACGATGCAGAAGAATCAGTGCATCCGGATAGTTTCCTTCCTCCGATAAGTTCATGGCGCGCAGGAAATCGGGATGCTGTGCCAGTCCAACCTTCTTTTCAATTTTTGGCGCAATGAAACGCTCTTCGATCTGAAATTTCTTCATTCCAAACGCAAACAACGCGCCGAAAACAAATCCACCGATGTGCGCCCAGAATGCGACGCCATACGAACCATCCTCATCCAGCATCGCGTAGAAGAATTGCTGAGCAAGCCAGAGTGGAAGCATGACATAAGCAGGCGCTTTGAAGGTCCCCCTGACCCAGAACCAGATCGCATAAAAGAATGAGATTTTCGTATCGTACAAACGCACCAGAAACGCGCCCATTAATCCGGCAATTGCGCCGGAAGCTCCTACCAGAGGGCTCGTGTCTGCGGGATACTTCAAAGCGTGGGCCATCGTCGCGGCAATACCGCTCAACAGGTAGAACGCCGTGTAGAGCGGACGTCCCCATAGATCTTCAATGTTGCAACCGGCAAGGTATAGAAAAAACATGTTTCCAATCAGGTGCAACCATCCGCCATGAATGAACATGCAAGTAAACAAACCGATAAACGAGGGCTCGGCTGGAATATAACCATATCTCTCGTACGGATTTGATTTTTCAACTCTCTTAACATCTCGGATCAGGGAATTAAGAGTTTCCTGATCTTCCTTTACTTGCTCGGGATCGAGATCCTGTTTGTTTGTGGCTTCCCTGAGAGCGTCCAGTTGTTGAAGTTGCCAGTCTTCAAAATATTTCCGGCCTTCTGGTGGTATTTCTAAATAAGGATGTGAAGCAACATATTGCTGAAGTGCATCCAGTTTCTCATAGAGATCATCCAGGCTGCTTCCGCCATAATGGGTAAACAGAAAAAACACAACATTCAGAGCAATCAGGGCGAAAGTAACGTAGGGAAGACGCTGAACGGTCTGTTTTTCATGAGCAAACGGCAGCAGTATGAACATGTAGGTCCCCTTCAGATTCCATCACAATTGAAGTCTGTTTGACAAGCAGGATTTTTTCCGTAGTAGAATTGAATTCAGAATAACCACACGAGGAGGGTAAATGTCATTCAAAACCACGCTTCATTTTTTATGCATTGTCATTTTACTCGCCGGGCCGGCATTTGCTGGAAAGGCTTTTGACTATTTCGTCGTTGGTAATCCGGATGATGTCGTCACAACTGCAAGTCCGCTTTTGGTGCTTCAGGGAGGAGGAACCGATGTGGATGAAAACTTTGTCCGCATGGGTGCCGCTTCAGGTGGCGGGGACTTTGTGGTGATTCGAGCGACTGGAACTGACGCGTATAACCCGTACATTTACGAACTATGTTCCTGCGATTCCGTTGCAACTCTAATCCTGAAAAACCGGCAAGCCTCCTTCGACTCCTTTGTGATCAGCACAATTCGGAACGCTGAAGCTCTATTTATTGCGGGCGGAGATCAATCCGACTACGTAGTAAACTGGAAAAATACGCCTGTTGAGGACGCCATCCATTTTATAGTTAACAAGCCTGCTCCCGTAGGCGGAACCAGCGCCGGAATGGCCATTATGAGCGAATTCGTTTATGCAGCTCTGAGCTCCAGCAGCCTAACCTCTGAGGAAGGACTGTCGAATCCATTCCACCG
>JAKEFK010000025.1 GCA_022616075.1 bacterium | reverse complement strand
CTGCCCTGATCGCCATGATCCAGCTCTGTTGTTCAGGAATTACACTCACTCCCATCGGTCATTAGGAAAATGCGTTACACACCCTTACGAAGACCCGAAAATCTTCGCTAGTATCAATCCAGCGAGCGTGTTCCACCAAATAGGGCCGCCGGAACTTAGCTTGCATGTCAAAGGAATCAATTTCATCATGATTTGAAAAAGTCCTCCACGGCGAAGATGATAGAAAGCAAATGCTACATCCGTACGGTTCGCACGTTGAAGAAGTTCTACAACACCCGTTGACTTGGCAAACAGAAAAGGTCCTTTGTCCTGGGGGGTCATCGTTCAAGAACAGAGCCGTCAAAGCCCATTTTGCCTCTAGAAATCCGCCGGCTGCCACAAGATTCGAAACTCGGGGTTCAATTAGGCATTCGCTTGGTATTTGAATCACAACCTGCGAAACATGCTTGGCCTTATTGGAAATGTCATACCAGTTTGGTACGATTTTCGCTCTTGTCCTCCTGGCGGCTTGAGGATCCAGTCTTTGTAACGCATGCGTGATCGCTTCCTTTATGTTGCCAGCACTCTCTTTGAAAATACTTTCCAACTTTTCAACCGCTCTTATATCGCCGATTTCTCCCAAGATCCAAACCGCAGACTCTCTTCCGGAAGAAGAATATTTTGTGGTGTGCAAGTATGAAATTACTTTTGCGAATACCGGTGCTCCCATTTCGGCTAGAGATTTTGCAGCGGCGGGACGACAAACATCATCGGAATCATCTACGATCTTCAGTAAGGCATCTATGCTCCGATCATCGCTAATTTTGCCTAGTGCTTGGATAATCGCAAGCTTTTCTTCTGTATAATAAGTTTTAGATTTATCGCGAAAACACAACATTAGAGGTTCAACAGAGCCGGACTCTTTCAATTCACCCAAGGCGAATGCTGCTTGCCTTCTAATATCGGTATCCCGGCATTTAGTAGTTGAATCAATTTCGGAAGTGCTTGCAGCGCACGAAGTTCTCCAAGAGCACGGATCGCGGCAACCTGAATCTGAGTATCCTTGTGGCTGAGGGCATCAATCAATTTATGTACTTCACCGTTCCGCTGAAGTTTCTCTATATTCGGGCCAAACATTTTGTTAAAGAGTTGCATCGTAGGTCTCCTTTCTAATCAAAAAAACTCAGATTCCAATCCAGCTCCCACAACTGAATCTCCCCTGCTTCGTTGCCACTGACCAGATAACGTTCCTCGTCTGAGACATCAAAGCTCAGAATTTGTGAAATACCCTCTCCGATGGTGCAAGATTCCGCTGCAATTTTGCCGCTCTTCAATTGAAAGCGATCCGGCCTCTCACTCCCTGGCGCAGGCATTTCTCTGCCGGAATCCAGATCAATGCAGCCTCTCTCAAATTCCAACAAGACTTGATCATTGAAGTAATGGATCTGCTTCAGGATGCCTTTCTGCTTCGGTAGAACAATGGTTCGATCCAATTCCTCAATTTCCAAGTCCCAGATGTAGAGCATCTGTTCTTTATCCGAGGAGAAAGCTTTGGTTCCATCACTGGACAAGCACAGAGCCTCGAAAATTTTTTCTCTTCGTGAGCAATCGAAGTATGCCAGGCATTTCTGCTCCATCAGGTTCCATGCCCGTAAATGATTTTGTGTGTCTACAGTTACCACGCGAGTTGTGCTGGAATCTTTCAGGATTTTCTTAATCGCTGAATTGTGTCCTTTGAGGACCACGGAATCTTTCCCCCTGCTTACATCCCAGAGTTGCAGTGCTCCCTGTGACGTCCCGGTGATCCAGCTCAAGCTAGAAAGAAATCGAATTGCAACAACAGGAGCAAGATCCTGGCTTTGAAAAAATTGAGTACACCAATAATCCGCTAATGAAATCCGTGCTCCGTAACTATGCAAGACCCGGAACAGGTCTGTGATTTCTTCATCGAACCTGTATTCAGGGTAAGAGGCTACAGCTTTTCGGAGAAGTTCATGCGCTCTTTTAAAACTTGCGTCCAACAGAAGTTGGCGTGCTTCCCGCAGCAGTTGTTTGAATTCTTTTTGTATCGCAATCAATGTTATAGAGGATTTCGGCCTGCAGATTTCCCAACCAGCTGGCTTTCCAGGTTCCAGAAAGCGATAGGATTTCAATCCGATTACTTCCGAGTGCGCAAACAATGCTCCACCATCATCGGAAAATAGGAGTTGTCCTTTATGTTTACGATCGAGACCTGGAAAACTACGCAAACAACGAAGATTAGCCAAATCGTAGATACGAATGATCCCGCTTCGGATACTGCGAGTTTCCTGTGACCAGCTTTCTTCCCAAATCGCGATCAGTTTTCCGGACTGATGAAGCGCCGCATTCGTTACAAACCCAGGATGGGTTGAAAATTCCATTAATTTTCTTCTAGAACCCTCCGCCTGCCAAAGGCTCACCTGACCATCCCTTGCACACGCAACGACAGTTTTGTCATCTGGTGAGAAGCACGCAAAAAGAACGGGGGAATTACTAATATTGTAGACAAATTCGCACCAACCACTTTCAGTATTCCAGAGACGAACTGTTCCATCGAGGCTTGCGGTCAGGATTCGCTCTTCGTTGCCATCGAGCGCAATAGAACGGATCGTATCGGAATGGCCAACGCAAAAAGGAACCGGTTCGCTTTTGTGAGTAGGCCAAACAAATACCGTGTCACTGGATCCGTAAAGCACACGCCGGTCCTTTAATAGAACCGGGGGTAACAACATGTTTATCCGAAGCTTTTTCGGAAGGCCTTCGCAGCGCTGTTTTTGCTGAGATTCAAGGTCCCATAAGGAGAAACCTTCAAAATCCGATGTAATGAAGTATCGCGCTGTCGACTCAAAAGCTCCATCGCCAATGATGCGGATTCGACCCTCAGCGTCATCGTTAAAAAAAAGATCTCGCTCCCCTTGAAGCAGCGAAAGAATCCGGAATTGCTGATAATCCGTTCGAACGGCTACAAGCTTTTCTTTGGCATGCAAAGCCAAAACATTGTTGAATGCGAAATTTATTTCTTCGAAGATGGCCCGTTCCTGATCCGCTTTTTGAAGGAGTTCTTTCTTTATCATGCCAGGCTGCAGCGATTGAAGCCGTGAGAGCACATCCAGATCTGTCATCTTTCCTTGATGCCACTCAAGCATGCAGT
>JAKEFK010000024.1 GCA_022616075.1 bacterium | reverse complement strand
TTTTGAGTATGTTTACCGGAGTGATGCGAGCACCAACTCCAGCATAGCTCCTTGCAGAAACCAAAGGCATCATGCGTATCCTCCTTTTGTTCTCCTGCCTTGCTCCGATCCGGAACATCCGAATCGCAGGCGGCAGAAGAACGCCGGGAACGACGCAGCTTCAGTTCTGCGGCACTCGATCACGGGATTTGAATATGAAGTGCCGCAACACTGAAGCAAGGAAAGGGAGAGTTGTCATCCCCCTCCCTTTTCCTAATGTCTGTTCAGCCACTCTATAGCCCGCAGCAGAACATCTCCATGGCACGGATTTGGTTTGCAGAAACACACCAGTGTGTGTCCCAGCAAATTCCTAACGGCATTTCTGAAGGAAGATTCGGATTTTAGCCTTTTCCAGAGATAGACTTTGTAGCAAGGAAGCGTTTCTGCACCGCGTTTGTGTATGTTGCCACACACCGGGCAGACAGCATTCTTGCGAACTGGATTGCCGAAAATTCCGCTTTCTCCTTTCCCTGCACGTCCGATGTAAATCTCATCGCTCGATCCCTTCGACTCGCGGATATGAATTACCCGCGTAAGGCCGGGCAACCCAATTGAAGTCGCAGACGCAACTCTCAGCTCATCGCGAATTCTCATCAGGATCCGTCCAAGGTGGTTCTGCCCAATGCCATTGCAGGTTCCCCAGAATTGGTCCTTCCAATTGTTCTCTTCTCTGAGCTCAAAAGGCCAAGTCGCAATCAACTTTCGCCTCAAATCCTCATGCGTTGAGAATTTCTGACGCACCAAAGTCTCCATAACGGAAAGCTTGATGCTGTCCCAGTTAGGAACAACAGGGGCCAGTCGACCGAGACGCTTTGCCTGACCTGGCGTCGGAGCCATTCGGATCCTTTCTCGCCAAACAGGATCGGCAGTTTTGTGCGCCTGATAGGCATGCTCACCACTGGGGTAAGAAACATCGTTGACGTGTATCGGTGCAGGCCAAAAGTTGGATAACCAACGGTACTCTCCTGAAAACCCGGCTATACAGCACGAATTGTTTAGGGATTGTTCGTCGATTCTCGATTTCGTACCCATGTTCACCTCCTTCCGGCAGAGCGATTCTTGAGTGATCTCAAACTCCGCTCAGCCGGAAGGAAGATTTCGATGAATCCGCTGAACAAACAATTTTTCAAAGAACAGAGCTGCTGCGTTTCTCAGCCAGAACGTTCTTACAGCAAAACAAGCGCCAACGGTTTCAAAAAATTGCCACTCACTTTTTTCGCATCTTTGCGAGATGTGCTGTTGTGGCGGAGCGGCTGAGTTCTGATCTACAAGCCTTCAAAGGTCGGAAAGCTTCGGAGTGGAATCAGAAAGTTTTCGACCCGCAACATTCCATCAATCGAAGCGTTGGCAAGATTATCGACGACGAACTTTCCCGTTCTAGTTTGGCAAACTCCTTGCACTTCATATTCAACGGAGGAAACGAATGAGGTTTTATTACGCGACCGGCAATCAGGATGTTCCGCAATATCTAGGAAATTTTAAGACTTTCGGTGAAGCAGAAACCGAGCTCTACCAATTAACGAAGAGTTCGGGTGTCCCGGCCTCATTTCTGTATGTTCCGGTCTGCCACTTCTCAATCTTTACGGAGAATCGGATCAGAGGATCACGGTTCAGGCTTGTCCGTGTTTTGCATTTCACAGAGGCGCGTAAAGTCATTGCCGAAAAAGAAGCAGCAAAGAGCGTCCAGGCGGACATACGCATCTTAAGAAAAGCGAGCTAAAGCAATTAAGGAGAAACACATGATCGACAAAGTCATTTACAACAAATTAAGAGAATCGTTCGGAAACTTCGTCATACGGATTCAGCAGATTGCCGGCTCTGATGATGCGAAGAAATCACTCGATGTGATTTCCGATACGCTAAAGAAAATCAATACGTTCTATGACAGCGACGCAGCGGCGGGTCATACTCTGCAGCGCTCGTTAAACGGTAAGGCGGACATGGTTTCTGCAGATGCCATCTCTCAGCTTTCCGAAGGCATGAAACTTTTCTTTGAGAAGATTCCTCCGGACGAACGAAAGAATTTGATCCGAAATCTGATGCTGTCTATAGGGACGCAGCACCTCAGGAGGATCGCTTCAAACCTGGAACGGAATCCAGGGCTGCGGGAGATTGCCGTCAAATGAACGATAGATTTCGCGTCGTTCTTGCCCGGCTCAAGCATACGTGGGAAGTGCGTAAAGAGCGGCGACAGATAATGGCGTTGGCTGCAGCAGGTGTCTTCCTGCTGCTCTCCTTCTGGAACAGTTTTCAGAACAACCGGCTCAAGTCTGACTTAACAAGTGCACACGTTAAAGAAACAATCCAGTCCGGACGAATTCATGTGCCTCATGCAGATGCAGATTTCTCAGCTGTTGTCGTGGTTGAAATCGATGAACAGGGACAGATCAAAAACATTTTGGGAGATTCCGGATGGACGCCTGAGAAACGCGGAAGTTTGGACAAGCTCGCCCTTACGCCCATGAAAATCAACAACATTGCACGATCCGCAAAAGTGCCGTTAACCATTCCACTCGAAACTGACACCCAAAGCAGTTCACAAGAACCTTTCGGTGGGAAAGATGTCAGTTCCCCGGTGACCGGAGAACAGAAATGAAACACAAGCGCGATTTCACAAGCACGGCAAACAGCCAGTGGATAAGAATCACGCGGTCTGCCGTTTTTGCGCTGATTGGGGGAGTTATCGTCATGATTGCCGCCTGGATCATCTGTAACTTGTTTTTACCATTTTTCTGGGTTCTGGAAAGGATATGAATATCCTATGCTTCTGCGCCCAGTATTTTCCTTCCTCTATATATAAGGAAGGAAAAGCGACTCACTTAAGCGAGCATTGATCATGAAACGAATCGAGAAAACCTGGCTTCGGCTGAAGCTCCTTCTAGCCCTGTTTTTGCTCGGAACTGGCCTGGCCGTTGCCGACACGGTTTGTACGACTCCGGCTCGCAACAATGGATTGATTTACGGGACAGTTGTCGGAGTCCAGGGACAGAACGCAATCGTGCAATTTGACGATCACAGCTTAAAATGCAAAGATGTTTTCTATCTCTGCGGGGATTTCCGAAGGCCCGCGACTGGCCTCAAGGAATTTTTCGGAATTATCCGTCAAATGACGGACCTCGGAAACGGAAAATTCAGTATATTCAACGACTGCCCTTTGAACTGGCCCCCGAAGATCGGCGAGCGGGTATTCATCATATATAAGACCTGCCAGAACAACTACTGTCCTCCGCCAAAGGATGGTGATGAGTACTCACACCAAGATAATCCGTGCCTTTCTGGTAGCTGATATAGCTTCATGAACCATTTTATCGACCGTGCCGGATATGGAGCGCAAAAACGAAGGAAGGGCAAGATCTCCCGAACGGACTCGGGCAGACGGTAACCTACGACTCCCAGGGGCAGCCCGAGACTAAATGCACACGCTTGAGTAGCCAGTGAATCATTTTTTTATAGTCTCCCAGTGCTCCAAGTGCTTACGCACGGAGAGGCGGTATGGGTTCAACTCCAGCGATTGTTTCAAATAGGAAATTGCTTCAGGTCTTCTCACAGATTTATTCATTGACTTAGTCCGGCTCGGCTTCGGAATCAAATAATAAGGGCTGGATCTTGGAATCCGGCTGATACTCCGACCCTACATCCGTTGCGTCAAGAGAACGCGTCGTTTTGTCGATTGTTTCAAGATCGATGATGTCCGAATCAGTACCGGCATCTAACGCTTTAAATTTTCGGGCAGCAACCAACACTCTTGATTCCAGGGAACCGACCATTTTGTTGTATGATTCAACTGCTTGATCTAGCCCCTTCCGCAAATTGTCGAAATGATCTGCAAAAGTGCAGATCCGTTCATAAAGTTGCTTTCCGAGGGTGCTGATCTTCTGAGCATTTTCGGCAATGTGCTCCTGACGCCAACCGTAAGACACAGTCTTAAAAAGTGCGATTAATGTAGTTGGGGTAGCAAGAATGACTCTTTGATTGACACCCAATTCTATAAGGCTGGGATCCTGTTCAAGTGCCGCGCTGAAAAAGGATTCACCCGGTAAGAACAGCACCACGAACTCTGGTGCATGTTCAAATTGGTCCCAGTATGATTTTTGGGACAGATAGCCGATGTGCTTCTTAATCTGGTCGCAGTGAAGCTTTAGTTTGGCTTGCTTGACGTTATCGTCTTTGGCCTCCAACGCGTCTAAATATGCCTCAAGCGGTGCTTTCGAATCTACCACAATATTCTTATTACCAGGCAAATTTACGACTACGTCCACGCGGTATTTTGATTCCTCAGACCAAACAGTTTCCTGCTCTCTAAAGTCGCAATAATTGACCATGCCTGCGATTTCTACCACTCGCTTTAGTTGAATTTCTCCCCATCTGCCACGCACAGTTGGGGTCCTTAGGGCCTTAACAAGATTTGCAGTTTCTGCTTGCAGCTGGATCTGAGATGTGGCCAATCCTCTGACTTGTTCAATCAAACCCGCATAGGCAGCAGCTCGGGTTGTTTCAAGTGCGTGAAGAGTACTATCAAACTTTTCCAAGGATGTGTTAATCGGCTTTACAAGTTCTGAAATGGCTTTTTGTCTTGTGTCCAGATCAAATCTTGCACCTTCCTGGAATTTCTCCATACTTGTTCGTGCCAGATCCAAAAAAGCTCTGCTGTTGCTGTTAAGAGCCTCACCGGATAGTGCTTTAAAAGTATCGACAAGTTTCGTCTGAGCTTGATTGATCAGATCCAACTGTTCACCCGCTGCTTTCGATTCCTTTTCAAGGGACGTTTCGAGATGCGCGATTTTGGTTCTTAAATCAGAGATTTCGTCCTTTGCCGCAAATAATTCTACGGTCCGGCCCCTTAATTCTTCTTCAAGAGCAGGAATGCGCATCGCTCGTTCTTCTACTGCCGTTCGCTTTTCAGCTTCGGCATGTGCTTGATCAAGTAGGACAGACTTATCGCGCCTTAATTCTTCAATCGCTTTTTCAAGATCGGGAATCCTCAAGCCCCGTTCTTCGGCGGCAGCTCTTTTTTCAGTTTCTGCTTGTATTTGCTGGCTAAGGTCGACATTGCGGTCAGAAATTGTCTGGTTCTCATTTGCGAGTTGACCAAGTTCTCTATCGCGCTGAACCAATCGTTCTTCTAGGACTCGGCATTGGCTTTGAGATTCCTGTCGGATGATTTGTTGTTGGTGCTGGGATCTCGCTCTGGAAAGAAAATAGATTAATCCTCCGCCCAACAGAAAGCCCGACACAAAGAAAACGACGCTTGAATCCATTGAATAATTACAAACGCTCGAGGGCGGTTTTCATTGCTTGCAATTTCTCCCATCCAGGGCTCTCATCGACTGGAAGTTGCGAGGCAACTAACCTGGCAATGAGTGGCTTTGAACCCCCATTAGTGCATTTACTGATGCTTCAAGGGTAGCATATTATGGAAAACACTGCCCAGAACGTGCTCATAATCCCTCCAAAAACGCAGAAACTATTTTCCATGAGCCAGTCTTCAGCTTTTCGTTGCAATAAGATGGAGGACAGAAATAACACTGATCAACTACTGAAAAGCAAATTGCGTGTCCACCTGAACGAAGACCACCTCCAGTTGTCGTATTATTTTGCAGAATATCACGCCGCCGGAATAGTAATTTTATCCATCGATCTTACCAAAAGCACGTGTACAAATTTCTCGTAAACTGTGCAAGCTGATATAGTATGAATTGGGGTTTCCACGAGGAGGAACAATAATTCGTGCTGATAACATCGGTTCGGCTCCGACTCGCCATGATAGTCTTCACCTGCTCATGCGTGTAAAGTCAAAATCCATCCGTTCTGCATATACCACCAGGCTGCAAAAAGGCGGAGCCATGCTGGACGAGATGCGGCAATTGGTGCGGTCCTGGACGGATACGGATACCGAGGTCCAGCGACTGGAGGGGATTCGTAGCAATGTGCTGAATCGTGCCACACGAGTACGGACTGAACACGTTTTTCGATACACCTTTCTTCCACGTTTTGTTAACGGTCCTATTCCCAATGCATGGAAATTGGCCCGTCCCTTGGAGGACGTAGAGGCTTCCGTTGGAATCTTAAGACCGGTGTATTTTTGGATAACGGCTAAAGCCGAGCCCATCGTTGCTGATTTTTGCCGCGAGTTTTTGCTTCCAAGACAACATATTGCAAGAGTAAGCGTTGAACCTGCTGAAGCCGTACAATGGCTCCGAACAAAAGGAACCGAATGGTCGCCAGCAGTAACCAACAAAGTTGCGCTGGGGCTGCTTGCGGCATTGCGCGATTTCGGGATATTGGAAGGCAGGGCCCGAAAGCGGCTCGCCAGCCTAGAACTGCCAATTGGGGGGTTTGCCTACATTGCGTTTTGTTTGCATCAATTGGGTGCATCCTCACGCGAATTGCTATTTCATCCTGATTGGGAATTATTTTTATTGAGAACCAGAGAAATAGAACAGTTTTTCTTACAGGCGCATCAATTCGACCTGCTCCAATATCACGCAGCAGGCAGCATTGTCCGGATCGACTTTCCCGTTTCCACATTAAAGGAGTACGCCCGTGTTGTCGTTGAAAGATCGAATTGATCTTCTTGAATCGGACATGAAAAAAGATCCGCCCGCTTTTATCATGTCGCGACAGCTCCCATTTGCCATTTTCCGATACGACCCGGATGACTCTGATGAAAACGAATGGAAAGTGAGACAAGAAATCCAAAACATCCGAATTCGTGTGCAAAATGCGACACATAAAAAAATTGAGGTCATTTCGCTCGCCGATCTTTTTTGGAAATCCATTCGAGAATCGGAAGGCATCGAGAGTCTGGTGGAATTCGAAAAATCAAATGGATTTGAATCGGCGGAGCGCCTTGTAAACCGCTACCTTTCCGATGACGATTTTCGGCCACTTGTTACATTGCTGCTGGAAATTGTGGCTCAACTGCCGGCTGATACAGCTTTCCTTTTTTTGGTTCATGCCACTGTCTTTGCGCCAGCCGCTTACCGCATATCATCGCTTCTGGAGCAGTTATCCGGGAAACTGAGTGTTCCAGCGGTCCTATTCTATCCGGGCAAGTGGGAAAATGGATTGAACTACATGGGTCTGCGATCTGTTGATCAGGCGCTCGGAAGTTACCGCGTGAAGATTTATGGGAGGGAATGATGAAGAGGATTATTGAACTCTTCGAACGGGATTTTACAACTCCACCGGAAGAAATTATCAAGGTTAACAATGAACTGGAAGATGTTGTTTATAGTGAAATCACAGAGTATGTGGCCACCGACCGAATCAAAGATCACTATCGCCATTTATTAAAGGAGATGGCGGATGCTCCGTCACATCCAACAGAAGGAATTGGTGTTTGGGTATCCGGATTTTTTGGATCAGGCAAATCATCCTTTATAAAAAATCTTGGGTATGTTCTTGCGAATCGGCAGGTCAAGGGAAGGTCGGTCAGCGATCTTTTCGCGAAGCAACTGAAAGACAAGAGGATCGAAGAATATGTCGACTATTTAAACAAGTCGATTCCTTATGAAGTCTTCATGTTTGACGTCCAGGTCGATTTGAACATTCAAACGAATGCTGAACAAATCGCTGAGATCATGTATCGCGTTCTATTGCGTCAGCTCGACTATGCAGATGACTATTTCATCGCCGAGCTGGAAGTAGAACTAGAATCGGAAGGCAAATTGGATGATCTTCGAAAAGCCTGCCAGAAAAGGTTCAAGGAAGAGTGGCGGAAAATCAGAAAGGGGGCGCAGATGTACGCGCGCACTAGCGCTTTGATGCAGGAGCTCGATCCAAAAACATACCCGAATGAGGATAGCTGGCAGAAAGCGAAAACTGCGCCTCGTCTCACAGTTGGTGACATCGTAGAAAGGTGCTTCGATCTATGCGATCGAAGGCGTAAAGGGAAATCGATTTGCTTCATCGTTGACGAAATGGGTCAGTATGTTGCCCGCAGCAGTGAAAAGCTGGAAAACCTGCGCGCGGTAGTGGAGCAGTTCGGTAAAGTTGGCTTGCAGAGATTCAAACGCGGAGACATCAAAGGCCCTGCATGGATCATCGTCACATCGCAAGAAAAACTGCAGGAGGTATACGATTACGTAAAGTCTGGCCGTATCGACCTGCCGAAACTGCAAGACCGCTTCAGGCATCTCGTAGACCTCTCCCCTGCTGACATCCGCGAGGTTGCAAGTAAGAGAATTCTGTCGAAAAAAGAAGAAGCGATGCGTGAGTTGGAAAAGCTATTCAGTAAGCAAGAAGGCACGTTACTCGCGAACAGCGCGCTTGAACGCAGTGGATACAATACGAATTTCACCGAGGAAGATTTTGTTCTGTTTTATCCATACTTTCCACACTTCATCGATCTTTCGATCGATATCATGAGTGGCATTCGACAGCATGGGATGGCTCCACGTCATCTAGGCGGCAGTAATCGAACGATCATCCGGCAGGCTTATGAAATGTTGGTGTCTGATCGGACGAAACTTGGGGAGAAACCAATAGGCGCGCTCGTGACAATCGATAAAATCTACGAGCTTGTTGAAGGCAACATGCCTTCTGAAAAGCAAAAAAGCGTGAATGATATTCAGCAAGCCTTCAGCAAGGACCGTGAGTACAAGGATCTGGCTGTGCGCGTAGCCAAAGCGGTCTGCTTAATGGAGTTTGCCCCGAACAAACTAGCGCGAACCACCAGAAACATTGCCACTTTGTTGGTTGAACATGTGGGAGACCCCGTTCACATCACCGCTGTGGAAGCTATCCTTTCAAAGCTCAAAGATTTGCGTTTTGTCCGTGAGGCAGAAGACGGATGGAAACTTCAAACAGAAGAAGAAAAGCGCTGGGAAGAGGAAAAAGGGCGCTTGATGCAGATCAAGCGCGCTGAGCGAAATGAAATCTTAAGAAAGTACATGAAAGAAGTTTTTGATGATGCCCGCGTGCGAAATCTGAACTACAAAAACTTGCGCACTTTCTCCCCTAGTCTATCGCTGGATGATCAACCGATTCCCCCAAGCGGTCAGATACCGCTTCATCTAATAAGCGTTGACGAAAGTGAAGATTTTGCAACCCGACTATCGCAAACCGCGACTGATAGTCTTCAAGATGCGAATCGCAATAAGACTCTCTGGGTCTTCCAAATACAGGAAGAGGTTGAAAAACAGATAGCAGCCCTGAGTGCCTCGACTCAAATGATTTTTAAGTACGATAACTTGAAGTCACAGGGGAAAACATCAGGCCAGGAACTGGCTTCGCTCCAGAGCGAAAAGACCGAGAAGGTTGAAATCGAGAAAAAACTTTTGAAAGGCCTCACGCGTTCCGTTCAGCAGGGAACAGGCTTTTTTCGAGGTATCAAGCTTGAAGCAGGTGATCTGGGGAAAGACTTAGGTGAAATCGCTCGCAATTTACTGATGCGCGCAATTCCGGATATGTATCCTAAGCTGGAACTCGGGAACCGCCACTTGGACGGCGATGAAGTGGATCGAATCTTTAAAGAAGCGAACTTGCAAAATTTGCCGGCTGTTTTTCATGGTGGTGAAGGCCTGAACCTTGTTACCACTGAAGGGAACCGTTATGTGCTTAACTCTAATGCCGAATCTGCTCGCGAAATTCTGGATTATTTGAAGGCTCAGCATCAGTTTGGCAATAAAATAACCGGTAAACAGATTGCAGAACACTTCGGCGATTTCGGATATGGGTGGGACCAGGATGTTATCCGTCTAGTCCTTGCCACATTATTCCGGTCAGGCAGCATTGATGTAACGCATCAGGGGCGCACCTACCGGAATTATCAGGAGCCTCTCGCCAGACTTCCATTCACCAATACTCCTGCTTTTCGAAATGCTGCTTTTGCCCCGCGAGAAACGATCGATTTGAAGACGCTCACAACAGCAGTACGAAACTTAGAGGCAATGATTGGACAGGAAGTGGATGTCGAGGAAGGGGCGATTGCGGAGTCGTTCCGGAAATTAGCTGACGTGGAAAAGGAAAAGTTGTTGCCGGCTCTTGCGACTGCCCGCGCGCACCGTCTTCCATTTACAGGATTGTTGGAAGAATGGAGAGAGACTCTCGAGACAGTAACCACGGGTGCTTCGGACGATTGCGTCAGATTGCTCTCAGGCCAGGGGAAAACAATTCAATCGTTGCGCGACACCGCCAATCAAATTGAGAAGTTTTTGAACGACGAAAATCTTGAAAAGATCCGGATGTATCGGAGAGCGACTGATTCCCTTCCACCCGCGCTTCGATTGGCAGGAGAGGAGGGCCGCGTGCAAGACGCTGTTTCAGAGCTGAAGGCAATCCTGGAATCGCCTGACATAACGAGCGTGTTCAAGGATGCCGGGCGCCTCGCCAATTCCATCGCGGCTGTGTACCGTGAAGTCTATGAAGGCCTGCACAAACGACGATTTGAGTCTTATGACAAAGCAATTCAGGAAATACAGGGAATGCCTGAATTCTTGCAACTCAAAGATGTTGAAGCGGAGACAGTCTTGGAGCCTTTGAGAAGAAGGGCTATTGAAGAGATTGATCTTCCTCCATTCGCAGAAGCAGATCGAACGACTGGCGCTACGCTTGCTGTCCTAAATACAGA
Source organism: bacterium (assembly GCA_022616075.1). Classification (NCBI taxonomy): domain Bacteria; species bacterium. The sequence continues at coordinate 63,498 of JAKEFK010000024.1, read as the reverse complement.
TCTCGATGCTCTGCCTGGATTGGTGAATACAGCAAAGAGACGCATTCAGGAGATTGTGGCTGCAGCAGGAGGAAGTGAAGAGGATATTGCTCGAGTGCAATTGGCGAGTTTCTTTACAGGCCCGAAAGATCCGGAGAAGAGTGAAATCGAAAACGTGAAAGCCTCAATCGAACGTCTGCAGGAATATTTGTTCAATCTACTAGAACAGGGCAAAAAAATTATATGGGAGTAAGCACTACTCTTTCGCCTAAAGAGGTTTTCGAAAACAGCTTTCGTTTGGCCCAGCTAATGTTGGATGTGTATCGAATGTTGGAAAACGACAAGGTAATTACCGAAAGTGAGCTTCTCACGAAACTGCGGGGTGTTGTGGGCGCCAGATCCGATGAAATGTTGCAGTTGATTCTTAATTCGATTTTTGTTGGGATCATTCGCGAAGAGGCGCGCATTCATCCATCAACCCTGAAACGCGAATCACTTGATAACCTCCTTCGTCAAGCTGTTGTCAGTGCATGTACAGCTTACGAAACATACCTGTCCACTCTGCTGGGGGAACATATACATGATGTTATCGATATGAAGGGTGCTGATTTCTTTCCAAGCGACAAGGACGTGACGGAATATTTTAAGGGTTTGTCGCTCCCAATAGGAGAAGCGTTTCGTCTGTTAAACGATGAGGAAAGTTCAGTTTTTTTGGGAAGAAAAATAGTTTCCTACGTCCAAAATAAGAATCTTGGATCTGTTAATGGTTTAAAGACGGTGGGGTTGCTTCTCGGTCTTAAGGATCCTTGGACAGATGTTGGTGCTCGCCTAAATCGCAAAGCGGCTGAGGTTACAAAAGTGGTCGGAGACTGTCTCCAAAGAAGAAACGATATCGTTCACAGGAGTGATCGAGTTCTAAATGACGAATCAGGAACCAGACAGCCTATCGCCTTTTCCTGGACCTCTCAGGCGGTTGATACGACCCGCCATGTTTGTCTCGCCTTAGATGAAATTGTTGCACAACGCCTGATTCAACTCCGGGAAGAGTTTTTAGTGGCCCAAAAGTTCTTCTTGCAAGCATTAGATAATCCTCCTCCCAAATGAATACAGACAAAATACGTGAACTAACACTCTGGGCGCGTGAGTTGCTGAGCCGCGAAGCCGAAGAACTGCTTCTTCAGGTGTATGGGTTAACAACGGACGGCACTTTCCTACCGAAGAATCAAATTCCCGCCTTAGCCAGATCAGAAGAAGCACTCCAAACACGAAGCGATCTGGAAAAGCTGTTCAATGATGAACAAGATGCGGGTTTTACGGCTGAGCAAGCCTGCAGCAGATTGGTTAAAGAAGTAGCTTTCACTCACTTGAACCGGTTGGTGGCTCTAAAGATGCTTGAAGGCCGGAAGCTACTGCCCGGAACAATCAACAAATACCATGACTCGAACGCATTTAAGAAATATCTTGGCTCAGGAGATCACGACCAAGATCTCAAGCTCTATGAAGCTGGCAGCACTCCGGTTGATGATCTAAGCGAAGGTCCAAGAGACAAGGCTTATCGCCACTTTCTGCTTTCCCAATATGCCACCCTCGCTTCTGAAATTCGAGTGCTTTTTGATGCCGGTAATCTCCCGAGCCGCCTTTTCCCGCGGCCGAAGATATTGCGCCAGTTGATCGATGAGCTGAATCGCGAAGATTTAAAAGAGGCATGGGAGCCAGGCAACGAAGAAACCATCGGGTGGGTGTATCAGTTCTTCATTGCGGAGGAAAAGGACGCTGCCTTCGATCGGGTGTTCAAGCAAAAGAAGAAATTTCAAAAGGATGATATCCCTGCCGCCACTCAAGTATTCACTCCACGCTGGATCGTTAAATTTTTGGTTGAGAATAGCCTGGGCCGTTTGTGGTTAACAATGCATCCCGATTCTCAGCTTGCAAACCGTATGGAGTACCTCGTTCCCATTCCAAAAACACCGGCAGCAAAGACAGAGAAACGAGTAGCGGATGTCAAAGTGCTTGATCCGGCAACAGGAACGATGCATTTTGGGTTGGTTGCGTTTGATTTACTGGCCGAAATGTATCGTGAAGAGATTGCAAATGCAGGCAGGCCCGGCTGGCCAGAACATTCTTCGGTTGAACGTGAGGGAGACATACCAGCCGCGATCGTTGGGAAAAATGTCCACGGAATTGATATCGATTTACGCGCCGTTCAGTTGTCAGCATTAACCTTATATATTCGGGCGAAATCCTTAAACAGAGATTGCTTAATCAAAGACAGTAATCTTGCCTCTTCTGATGTTGCAATGTTTCGTGGACAGCATCTGGAGCAGGCTTTATCTGGTGTCAAGCTTCCTCAACAGATATCAACAAAATTGATGCAGGATTTTTGTCGAGCTGTTGATGATGGTGCATTAATGGGTTCGCTCGTACGACTTGAAGAACATTTTCAAGGCATTGCGGGTCCGGAAATTAAACGTGTTGTTGATTCGTACGCCGAAAAAAAAGCCTCTGATGAGTCGTTTTTCCTTGGCGAAACGAGCAAGGGTTTGAGACTGTTGCAACTTCTATCACAACGATACGACGTTGTGTTCACGAATCCCCCCTACATGTCGAGCCGAAATATGAATCCTGAGATGGTCCAGTTTTTGAAGGATGAGTACCCGGCCAGCAAGGGTGATCTTTATGCAGCATTCATTCAGCGTTGCGGCGAGCTATTGAATGAAGACGGCCGAATGGCCATGGTAACACAGCAGTCGTTCATGTTTATCAGCAGCTATGAAAAATTTCGTGAGTGGCTGCTCGAAAACTTTGCGATCGAAGCGATGACGCATCATGGGCCACGTGCCTTTCCAGAAGTGCAAGGTGAGAAAGTAAATACAACAGCTTTTATTTTGCGGCGTGAATCGTTTCCGAATGACCGGGAGAATTCTATCGGTGTTTACTTTCGTTTGGTCAAGGAGCCCGATGCGGTGGCGAAGCAGCTCGCGTTCGAAAATGCGATCGGGCGCAGAAAAGCCGGTGAACCTGATGCACTTGTGTACGAATACCGACAGCGTGATTTCGCGGCCATTTCTGGAGCTCCATGGGTGTATTGGATCACGGAAAAGCTACGCAACGTATTCAAAACTTCATTGTCACTTGACCAATTCGCTGAGCCCAGGCAGGGTTTGGCTACTGCAGACAACTTCAGATTCTTGAAATTTTGGTGGGAAGTGAAGTCTTCAAATATCGGTTTCGATTGCCAAGATGGAGAAGAGTGCGAGCGGCGAGTTGAAAGATGGTACCCGTACAATAAAGGAGGAGTATTCAAGAAATGGTTTGGAAATCAAGATTATGTCATTAATTACGGGAAGAATGGTCACGAAATAAAGGCTTGGGCCGACCCGTTATACGGCAATTCAGGCTGGTCAAGAATTATTAAATCGACGGAATTCTATTTCCGTCGTGGCGTTACGTGGACCGATTTAACCGGCGGCCACTTTAGCGCCCGGTTGTCCCCCGGCGGATTCATCTTCGATGTTTCCGGGTCCTCTGCTTTTCCAGAAGATGTTTATCATGTACTAGGTGTAATGAACTCGCAGTTCGCTCAGTATGCACTGAAGTTGATCAATCCCACGGTTCATGTCCAGGTAGGTGATCTTGCCCGACTACCAATGCCTCAACATGCGAGTTCCAAACTGCAATCGCTTTCTGAACAGACTGTGTCTATTGCAAAACAGGGCAGCGAAGATGATGAAACGACTTACGATTTCATTGCACCTCATGACTGGGTAAACGGAATCGAACAGATCAAAGCGAGACGCGGGCAACTGAAAGAAATTGAAGAAAGGATTGATGAAGAAGTTTATCGACTTTACGAAATCGGAGAAGAGGATCGCAAAGCCATTGAGGCAGAACTTGCTGAACCGGCAGCATCCGGCGAAGAAGAATCAAACGGTGATGAAGAAGAGGAAAAAGCTGAAGCAGAGATTTTATCAAAGCGGGAACTCGCATTCCGATGGATCAGCTACGCTGTTGGAATCACATTAGGCCGATTTCAGCCGGGAATTGAAGGTGAACTTGGTTGCGGAAGATTCCCTGTGGAAACTGCAAAGCGACTTCGCGAGCTTTCTGATGCGGATGGACTCATGGTGCTGGAAGAAGGCCATCCAGATGATCTTGCAGTAAGAGTACCCCGCATTCTGACCGAGATCTATAAGGATAAGGAAGCAACAGCGATCATTCAGACGGCAACCGGTAAAGCCGGTGCTCTGCGCGGAGATCTCGAAAAGTATTTGCTTGGTGATTTCTTCAAAGAGCATATTCGCCGCTATCGCAAGCGTCCAATCTATTGGCTATTCCAATCACCGGAGAAGAGTTACAACGTTTTCGCCTTTTACGAAAAGCTGACAGGCGATACTCTATCCTTATTAAGAGGCAACCGATACTTAGGTGGCCGAATCAACCGCGCAACCTCCGACTTGCAACAGGCACAACAGATGGAACCGAAGAAAACGGGAAAGGAGAAAGCATTGTTGGGCAGAAAAATATCTGAGCTGGCGGAATTGCTCGAGGACTTGAAGCAGTTTGATAAAAAACTCCAGGAAGCCGCTAACGTCGAGATCACAGGAGTGGACGGCAAACACAAAGTTGTGGGATGGAAACCGGAGTTTGATGATGGAGTGCTGTTGAACGCAGCGCCTATTCATTTCCTGATGCCTTCTTGGAAACCGGAACCGAAGAAAGCGTGGGAGGAATTGAAAGCCGGCGAGTATGATTGGGCATACACTGCCATGCGGTATTGGCCGCAGCGGGTCATCGAAGCGTGCAAGAAAAACAAGAGCTATGCAATCGCACACGGGCTGGATAAGTAAAGATGGGAGTCATAGCAGATCATCTGCAGGAGATGTTGGCCCGGCAGGTCGCCGAGCAAGGAATTGTTCTATGGTTTGACCCTGACCAAACGTACTCATCACTGATTGAGACTCTCAAAATTCCGTCTTGTAAGATTGCCCGGTATAACACAAGCTATTACGATCTGCGCGCGCAGATCGAAGAAGCCTTACGCGGACCGCATCGTCCTCACATGCTCGTTTATGTTCCGCTCCATCGCGATCAAACGAAACAGGCGCTTGCTGAGCTGGCAGCGCTGGGAGCGGTCGCGCAACCGGGGGATCGTTCCGTGCTACGGAACACACGATTATCATTAGTTGCAAGAAGATCTCTGAAGGGACGCATTCCGGATCATCGATTGGATGAACTGGAAAAACAAATCGATAGTGGACAACTCAAACTTGCGGATCTAGAACGCCTCGCCGACGAAGGGAGTGATCTCCGATTGTCCCCGGTACTCAATGTGATTTTTGGTGTCGACATGCCGGAAGAAGCAGCATTGAAGTTTGTCTCATCTGACAGATACGACCAAGTGTTACTCGACAAAAAAGCGTCATCAGAGCTCATTAATTCTCTCTCTTCAATATATAAAGCTCCGATCAAAACAGAAAAATCGCCCGAACAGTTGAGAAGCGTCTTTGCGAGACACGTTCTGATAGCTGATTTCCTTTATTCACTGGCTGATGATATCCCTCCGGCGCTCGTGACTCTTGCCGGAACGATCGATGCGTACGCATTGAGGAAATGCTCTGAATTGGCGGCATCCTGGCGTGGACAGCTTGGTCTCGCTGAAAGTTACAAACGAGCGGCGGCCCAAGTGGAGAAGTCACTGCACGTCAACAGCATGTCTTTACCATTTGAAATCTGCCAGAAAGTGGAAACATTTGCCAAGATCGACGCTATCCTATTAACGAATACTGCAAAGAAACTAATCGAGCGGATTGGTGAGGACGTATTGGCCTTTGCTAGCAAACGAGCGAAGGGTTTCTGGGCTACGCAGGACCCAGAACTCAAGGGCCAGTGGAATATTCTTAACCTTGCCGCTCAGTTGATTCAGTTCAGCTCTTTTGTTCAATCACAGGTCGGCAAGAAGAACGCCTCATCCATAGTCCGTTCTTATATCGATGAATGGCACCGGATGGATACTCTCCATCGTTATCTGGAAAAGCAAACGTCCAACCTTGAAGTGCATTTAAAGCTGCCGGATGATCTTGACAAGCTCGTCTCATCCGCGAGAAAAGCACACCACGAAGCGGCCACTCTGTTAGCTGAAACTTTTTTAAGAGCCTTGAAAGATGCCTCTTTTCATATACCGGACTTTTACAAGCAAAGTGAAGTTTTCGAGATTTTTGTAGAACCTCATTTTCATCAGAAGAAAACCGCATACATTTTCGTAGACGCATTACGCTACGAAATGGCGACGGAGCTGAACGGACTACTGGGAAAGGAGTTTGATCTTCAGCTCAATGCTGTGATTGGAACGCTTCCGGCGGTTACTGAAGTTGGGATGGCCGCTTTGTTACCAAGGGCCCGGCAATCCATGCAACTTCGTGCTCCCAATAAGGCGTTGGAAGTCGTAATGGGCGATAAAGTCCTCGCAAATCGGGAAAAGCGGATCGAATACTTTGCGTCAAACATCGATATGCCGGTTGTGGTTTTGAAGCTGGAAGAATACAAAGCAATAAAAAGGAAGCTGAAAGAAGTGCCGAGCGGCCCATTTATCGTCCTGCTGACCTCTCAGGAAATCGACAGCAGTGGAGAAAAAGGTTTTACATCGACCAGGCAAATGATGGATGATGTTTTAAGTCAGCTCTGTATCGCGATGAGGCGACTGGCGGAGGTAGGAGTCGAACATATCGTCGTTGCTGCAGATCATGGATTTCTGTATGGAGAAGAAATGGACGACTCGATGAAGATTGATGCGCCCGGAGGAAAGACCGCGCTGCTGCATCGTCGCGTCTGGGTAGGGCGAAACGGCGCTAGCAGTCCAAGCTATTTTATGGAACCGCTTTCGAAGTTCGGCATCAACAGCGATCTTGACATCGCCGTTCCCTTGAACCTGGCTGTATTCCGTTCGGGCGGATCGGTTTCTTATTTCCACGGCGGGGCATCCCCTCAAGAACTCATCATCCCAGTTCTGACAGCCCGCCCTAAAGTGACCCAGCATTACGACACAGTGAAAGGCATCTCATGGAAGCTGGCACTTGGGACTCCGAAAATTACCAGCCGTTTTTTTTCCGTTACAGTTACAGGGGAATCGCGAGTGCTCGAGATGGAATGGCCCCGGATCAAGGTGGAAGCGCGGGTCGGAAACGAGAGTTGCTCGATTCCTGTCAGTGGCAGCTATGGGTTCAACCAGACAACGGCAGATTTTGCGCTACGCGAATCCACGCAAAGCCCGAACAGCGTGGAACCCAATACCATTGCTTTAATGCTTACCGAAAAGGCGCCAGCGTCAGGATCCGTTACCATCCATCTGATTGATTCGTTAACCGGAATGGAACTCGTAAAACCGAATCCTGTGGAGGTATCGCTTGCTTTCTAACCAGTCGGTTCCGGACGCGCTGGACGCCAAGGTCAGCAAAACTTTCGCCGGTAAGGTCGTCCGAAAAGAATTGGTGCGCAAGCTCAAGTTCGGATCAACAGTGCCGGTTTATGTTCTGGAATACTTGTTAGGCAAGTACTGTGCAACCGATGATCCTGTCGCAGTCGAAGCAGGATTAAAAATCGTCAACTCGACTCTTGCGGAAAATTTCGTGCGCCCCGATGAAGCGAATAAGGCACAGTCCGTTGTCAAAGAAAAAGGACGACACATCCTCATTGATAAAGTCAAAGTTCGGTATCTGGCTGAAGATGATAAGTACTGGGCGGAAATCGTAAACTTCGGGAACCGCTTCATTCATGTCCCGGACCGGTTCGTGCGGAATTTCGATCGTCTTCTCGTGGATGGCGTTTGGTCCGAGGTCGAATTACGCCATGAATATGATGATCAGGTTCAGGGTCGCCGGAGTCCGTTTTGGATTGATGATCTGAAGCCGATTCAGGTGGCTACATTCGATATCCAGGAATATTTTAACGGGCGAGAAGGTTTCACATCAGAAGAGTGGGTCGATTTATTAGTTCGCACAATCGGGCTAGAACCCATCGGGATGAGCCGGCGGTTGAAACTCCTTTATCTGATGCGGCTCGTGCCATTATGCGAGCAAAATTATAACCTGATTGAATTGGGACCCCGCGAAACCGGAAAATCGTTCGCGTACCAGCAACTCTCTCCGTACGCAATTCTTCTAACTGGTCCTACAACCGTTGCCAATCTTTTCTACAACATGAGCACGAACAAGATTGGATTGGTTGGCTTGTGGGATGCGGTCGCATTTGATGAAGTGGCCGACCTGCAGAAGATGCCGCGAGAAGTGATTACCACGCTGAAGACCTATTGCGAATCAGGAAGTTTTGCGCGAGGAAAAGAGCAATTGAGCGGCACTGCTTCGGTTGCATTCTTTGGAAATATCCACCAGGCGGTTGATGTGATGGTCCGGTCGTCGCATTTATTTGCTCCTTTGCCGGATGTGATCCGGGAAGACACCGCCTTTCTGGACCGCATTCATTTTTATGTTCCTGGGTGGGAGATTCCGAAAATGCAGACCAGCATGTTCACTTCAGGGTATGGATTCGTCGTGGACTATCTTGCTGAGGCGCTTCGTGAGCTCCGCCGCCGCAATTTCACCGAGATTATTGATACGCATTTTTCTCTTGGATCGCAATTGAAATCTCGTGATGTTAAAGCATCACGAAAAACCGTTGCAGGGCTGGCCAAACTAATTTATCCCCATGGCGAGATGACGAAAGACGAACTCCAAGAAATATTGGAGCTCGCACTGGAAGGAAGGCGAAGGGTCAAAGAGCAGTTGAAGAAGATGGGTTCATTTGAATTCTTCAACACATCTTTCTCCTATATAGAAAAGGAGACAGGTGAGGAGCGTTACGTCGGTGTTCCGGAGGAAGGCGGGCGGAATCTGATTTCTGCGGATCCGCTTGCACCCGGGTCGCTTTACACGGCCTCCGTTGATGATCAAGGAAAAGTTGGTTTGTTTCGACTGGAGGTCGGTTGCTCATCTGGAACTGGAAAGCTGAGTTTGTCAGGTGCAATCGATCCCGGGATGCGCGAGTCGCTTCGTCGCGCGTTCTCCTACATACAGGGTCATAAGGTGGATATGGGAATTGCTCAGCAAGTGGATACGACTGACTTCCATGTCGAGGTCATCGATTTATTGCACAATCACGTCACCGGAGAGACGGGCGTTGCGCTTGTTGTCTCGATATATTCTGCATTGAAGAAATCTTCGACTTTGCCAGCGCTAATGGTGCTTGGAGATCTGAGCATTCAGGGGAACATTAAGGCTTTGCGCTCCTTAGACCAAGCCCTTCAATTAGGAAAGGAAAATGGTGCTCGCCGTGCAATGGTTCCGATAGAGAACAAGCGCGATTTCCTTGCCGTTCCGGCCGACATCATGGAACGCGTCGACCCGATCTTTTACAGCGATCCAATGACGGCAGCGCTTAAATCGCTTGGCTTGACGTAAACACGCAACCCCGGATTCTTGAAATTTGTGAGAGACAAGAGCCTGACCGTTCCAGGCGTATCACGAATTCAAGAAAGCCGAATTAGATGGCTCGGCAGAAGCTTTATATGATGATTGCCGAGATGATCTGGAATCCTGCCCGTCTTTCAACAATCCACTGATTATTCGCATCTGGCCCATGCCTATTTCTTCTCCGGAACTTCTCTTCAATCACATGCAAAGATGGAGCACTTGTTGCCATTACGACTCCAACACTCTTGATGATGCAGAGTTTCACATCCTTTGCAACAGACCCCACGAGTGTAGATTGGAATAAACCGCGCGGCAACGCAGAATAAAGTCGAGCAATCCGGAATAAAGTGCAGCAATGCGGGGAGCCATTGACAGAATGGTAATTTGCTGGTAATTTTATTACCGATACGAGGTAATAATAAGAAGATGAACCTACCGCACTTTCCTAATCCTGAAGAAACTTATCAAGAATTGGACTGGCTCCTGCGCGAGATTTATTACGCCTTGGAATGGGGCGCGATGAAATCAAAAGAAATAGTTGATGCTGACGATCTCGAATTTGATGGTACCATTTGGGCTGGCAATGTTCGAGCTTATGCCAAGAACTATTTACAGAAGAAAGAATTTGCAGATCTCAAGATGGAGCATATCAATAACGCTGGTTTGTGGCTCCAACTTCCAAATTACGGTATCAGAATTTGGAAAGCAAATGATCAAAATCCGCCGGCGTCAAAGTCCGACCCTAGACAAGCGTATTGCCAACAGCTTCTCTTTACCGGTGTTGACCCGCTAAAACTCATCATCATCTGGAATTCTGATAAACTTCACAACCTTTCTCGGCTTTGGTTGGTTTGTCCAAAATACGCTGACGAAGAATCCGTTGAAGCTCATTGGATAATGGAAATAAAAAATCCCGGTCTTTCTTCTTCCGCGCCTCCACCTCCGAATGATCCGGGAGAACTTCCTATCGAACCGAAACAAGAGGACAAAAAGAAAGAAAATGGATGAAAACAAATGTATAGCGGAAAACGCATACGACAAGCAAGGGAACTTCATGGGTGGACTCAAAAACAATTGGCTGACAAAATTGAAGTTTCTCAGAGCGCGATAGCTCAGATTGAAGGAGGATTCAAAGAGCCTTCCGCCGATTTGATATCTGATATTTCAAGATACACCCGCTTCCCTCTTTCCTTTTTTTCCAACGATCCTTTGATTGAGTTCGACTCAAGCGCCGTTGTATTTAGGGCACACGCCACGATGACAAGACGGGAATTGGTAGAGGCTAAGCGGTATGCAGAAGTACTCTACGAGCTTTTCACACTGCTCGCCGCCAAGATTAGCCCAGTCCCCCCCTCTCTCCCAAAATCCCCATCGAGTGATCCTCAGCAAGCAGCCATTGAAACTAGAATGCATTGTATTCTCACCGAAGATGGTCCCATTGTGAATTTGATAGATACTTTAGAACGAATTGGAGTTTTGATTTTGGCTCTGCCAGTCGAGCTTCCAAGACGTGACGCATTTTCGTGCAAAATCGTTCATGATACTCCTGGAGACCAAGTGCCTCTCATTGCGATTTCCAAGAACAGACCTGCTGACAGGATGAGGCTAACCATTGCTCACGAATTAGGCCATCTTATTTTGGGGCACAAGAAAAGACTAGGCGTTGAACAGGAGAAGAGTGCCAACCAGTTCGCAGCAGAGTTCTTGATGCCTCAGAAAGGCATCGTTCGAGATTTTGTATCGCCACTTACTCTTTCTAGGATCGCACAGCTAAAACCAAAATGGGGCGTTTCCATACAAGCCTTAATCAGGCGAGCCTTTGATGTGCGAGCTATTTCGGAGCGACAATATCGTTACTTATTTGAGCAGTTATCCGCTAATGGGTGGAGAATGAAAGAACCTGAAAGCCTAGACATACCGGCAGAAAAACCACGGCTAATTCGACAGATGATCGAGGCTATATACGGGGTTCCTATTGATCTCGCCCAGCTGTCTTCACATTCGCAATTGGGCGAAGGCATGCTTAAAACCATTATTGAGGGCTATAGAGAAAAATCACAATCAAGATCGAAAGCCACTGCAGATTCGAACATATTGATGTTTAGACAAAACAAGTAAAGGAGCTTCGAAGAATGGGCTGTGTTACGAAGTACCTTCCCCAAACGGTGGAGTCTATGGTCCTTATTCCGGAGATAATGATTTCCGAGACTTTCGTCTGGGATATGATTCCAACAGCAAAGAGAAAACAAGAATTGCAACGGAAATCATAAATGCGCTCGGGCTGCAGCAAAATGCGTGAGACGTTATCGAAAGATTGAATCAGTCGCGCAGAAAACCGTTGTCACTCATTCTTACAATAACGATCAAACTTCTAAAATTCCACGCGATTTCTGGCCACAATGTAACTTTTGGGCGTTTTCAACTACTTATTTAATGAGAGCCATTATGCTCTCGACTCTGACCCCGAACAGCCGGTGGTCACAAAACAGGAGAATCGAAATGCTAGAACAAAATACTCCCACCTCGTCGGAAGCTGATGCTCAAACCCCAGTTTGGGGCGAGAATGCCCCGCGCGGCGGGAAGACTGTACTGAATCGGATCATCAAGGAAAAGGCGACCGTACCGCTCTTTTTCGGGCAAACACTCATCAGATCTTTGCGCGATGTCGGTTATAACAGCACAACGTCTGCGTTGTGCGAGCATATTGACAACGCTATCCAGTGGGGCGCCACCGAAGTTCGCGTCTATTTTAGCCAGACTGGTAAGAAAGGCGCTTACCAGACAAATATTTTGGTACTCGATAACGGCAACGGGATGGCACCCAATGTCCTAAAATTCGCAACATCGTTCGGCGGTTCCATGGTCTTTGACAACCGTTCCGGCATCGGGCGCTTCGGCATGGGCATGAAAACTGCGGCGCTCAGCATGAGTCCGATTCTTGACATTTATTCATGGCAGGAATCGGGAGCCTATTACAATATGACCCTCGATGTCGAAGCCATCGGAAAGGAAAAATCAAACCTCATCGAGCTGCCAGACCCTACTCTTATGGACCTGCTGCCGAGTGAGGTCTCTGATATTTTGACGAAAGCACTCTCTTTTCCCGATCGAAACGAGCAGTCGCTTTTTGCGCAAGATGTGGACGAACTCAAGGATAGGCTCGGGAAGTCAGGTACGATCGTTTATTTGCCGTTGTGCGACCGGCTCACTTTTGCGAAAGCTCGGACGCTGTGTGAGCATGCGATCAAAGAGATGTCCCGTGTCTATCGCCGCGCGCTTGCAAAAGGCACAAAACTCTACGTGAATAATCGGCTGGTAGAGCCTTTCGATCCGACATACTCCATGGTCTCTGCTCGGCACACCAGAATTCCTGAGATCAGAGTGAAAGAAAGCCGGGTAGTTTTTTCTAAGGTCATCCAAGTGAAGCGGAGCGAAAACCACAGTCAGGAATCGGAAAACGTCGAGCGTGCACCCGTCACTATTCGCCTCTACGCCCTGCCGATCTCAGATTGGGGAGCGCTTCCTCTCAAGGTTCGCAAAAACGACCTGCACCTATACGACGACAATACGGTCTCTGTTTTGCGGAACGACCGCGAGGTTTTCATCGGAACGATTCCAGAGATCATGAAGCGTCACAGTGACGCGAACTGGCTCCGCATCCAGATCGATTTCCCAGGCGAGTTGGACGAGGCATTCGGAGTAGCCGCGAATAAGCAGGGCATTCGTCCCAAGGATTATGTGCTGCAGGACATCTCTGAAGCGCTATCTGGAGAAATAACTGCACTTCGCGAGCAGATCAAGAAATATCAAAGCGAGCAGACGGTAATACGCCATGGAAGCAAGCCAAGCGCCGGTGAAATGAAGGCTGATGAGGCCGAGCTTCGCCAGGCAAAGGCCTTGATCGAGCCTACGCCGAACACTCCGGAGGAACAGCGGCAGCTCGATGAGAACCTCCGTACTCTCGCGATGATGCTCAAGCGGGAAATGGAGACTGATGAGGAAGCCTTTGAGCGCGTTAAGAGCTCGAAGCACATCATACATTATAAGCATGACGAGTACTGGCCGTTTTATCATGTAGATCAACGATTCGGCAAAATCATTCTGACGATCAACACGGCACATCCATTTTACGGACGGCTTTACGAGCCGTTGAGCAATGCTGCGCTGACACTGGACGCGCGAGTCGCCGAGGGTGCTCCTACAAGTGCGGAAAATAATGCCTCCGAGCCGCAGACATTCAATGGTGCGCAGCAGACTTTAGTAGCACTCCAGTTGATGCTCCTGTCGCTAGCTCGGGCGCAGAGTTTGATGGCTCAGCAGGATCCTGAGCGGAAGCAGATGTTCGACCTTCTCCGAAAGGAGTGGTCAGACACTTATGCGACGCAATTGACAACTTTCTGATCTTTTTTTCTAACCATCTGTAACATTAAGCGATTTTGGACTACAATAATTGTGGGGCAGAACGGCCTTGCTAGGCGGCTGGTATAGGCCTCGAATCGGGCACAGCGTTCCGGTTCGCGGTTCAGCAAGCCAATGAAAAGGTTCATCTGCACTCAGTCATCGCGGGGACAATAGCGATCCCCACAAAAGGAGATGAACATGGAAGACTTACCTTTTCCTTGGTGCGTTTATGCGGAGCACCAATCACAGGCCGCGCGTTGCGGCAAAGTAACTCACCGAACTTGGGGTATTGAAAACGGTCTCGCCTTCTTGCTGGCGACCGTTGAATCCACCGGCGTTCCCGCAGATCAAGAAGAATTTCAGCGCAAATTCAACACGGCCATTTCCACCGGCTCCTGGGTTGAACGGAACCATGCGCGGCTCAAGCGTAAATATCTTCAAGAGCAGCTCGAACCACATGCAGAACATCGGATGCTGGCTCGCCTTCGTCTGGCAGAGCTCCGGGGCGACATGAGCGTGGCGGAATGGCGACTTCTTGTTTCTATTGCGCGCGGATTTTCCTACCACGAATTGACCAAAACAAAGGTGGGCCGCGCAAGAACACTCATTTCACGCTTGCGGGCGCGGTTATGCCAGCAGGACAACTGATGCCAATCGAAATTAGCGAAGCAGTGCCGCAAAGGAAGAGTTACCAAACACATTTAAGGAGGATGATTTAATGTCTGAACAAAAAACGAAAGCGGACCAGAAACACGATGAGGTGAGGATTCATATTGATCAGAAGCTGCACGTATCGCCAAATCCCACCATAGGCGAGGCCATATATAAGCTCGGCGATATAGAACCAGGACTCGTGCTATATCGCGAGGTTACCGGCAATAGAGAAGATCAGCCTATTCCAAACGACCAAGAGATAATCCATCTGAAAGATGGCGAGCATTTCCACAGTGGTTCCGCCAAGGGCAAGGAATTCACGATCATCGTAAATGGCCGAAAGAAAGTCGTAACGAAGAAGGAGTTGTCGTTCAATGAAATCGTCGCCCTTGCGTTCGACCCTGTGCCGACCGGAGAGAACATCTTGTTCACAATCACATATGAGGGCGGCCCTCATCCGAACCTAGAAGGTACGTTGATGCCTGGAGGAAAAGTTAAGATCAAGGATGGAATGATCTTCAATGTCACGCAAACTGATAAGTCATAGCGCTGACCTGAAAAAGCTGCGCGACGAGGGTTATGATCTCCAAATCCGTTCCGGCTATTTACTCGTGAAGGATGTTCCGTATGTAAACTCCCGCAAAGAAATAAAGCTCGGAATTCTGGTCTCAACATTAACCCTGGCGGGCGATATAACCTCACGTCCTGAGGATCATGTTGCTCATTTTGTCGGCGATTACCCCTGCAATGCGGATGGAAAGGAAATAGAGCAGATCAGAAATTCATGTGAAAACCGCACCCTCGCTGAGGGCGTCGTGGTCCAACACAGGTTCTCAGCGAAGCCCAAGCCGAGCGGATTGTATGAGGATTATTACGTTAAAGTGACCACATATGTCGCAATCATATCCGGCCCGGCTCAGTTGATCGATCCATTGATTACGTCAAAAACGTTTCCCGTTATCGAACCAGATAAAGAGAATGAGGAAACTGTATTCAATTACATCGATACCGCTTCAAGCAGGGCCGAAATTGACTTCGTCGCAAAAAAGCTAGAACCACTAAAGATTGCAATCGTGGGGTTGGGCGGAACCGGCTGTTACGTGCTGGATCTTGTTGCTAAGACCCCTGTAAAGGAAATCCACCTTTTTGACGGAGATGCTTTTTTGCAGCACAACGCTTTCAGATCCCCGGGCGCTCCTTCGATTGACGACCTGATGACGAAGCCACCTAAGGTTGTCTACCTGAAGAGTCTGTACTCGAAAATGCACCGGGGTGTCATTGATCATGCGGTTTATGTAGATGCAGGGAATGTCGGGGAACTGCAAAACATGGACTTCGGTTTTCTTTGCCTGGATCGCAGCTCGGCAAAAAAGATGATCGTGGAAATGCTCGAATACTGCGGCGTTCCGTTCATCGACGTCGGTATGGGTGTTAATGTGACTGATGATTCATTGGGCGGCATTCTAAGGATCACGACCAGCACGCCGAAACAGCGTGACCATGTTCGTAACAGGATCTCTTTTTCGGATGGTGGTAGAGACAATCAATATGATACGAATATCCAGATTGCTGATCTCAACGCTCTCAACGCCGCCTTAGCTGTCATCAAATGGAAGAAACTGTTTGGCTTTTATCGCGACCTCAAGCGTGAACATCACAGCACGTATACGATCGATTGCGACTTGCTCACAAATGAAGACATGCGTTAATGAGAAGGAAGAGAGTTCTTAAACATGAATTCGTCGAATCTATTCCCGATCATATCGAGAAGGAGACCCTTTACATATCGATTAGGTATGCAACCGTAGTCCACAAGTGCTGCTGTGGCTGTGGAAAAGAAGTCGTTACTCCGCTGGGACCAACGGATTGGAAGCTCATCTTTGATGGCAAGACGATTTCGCTTCATCCTTCGATCGGGAACTGGAGCTTCGAGTGCCAGTCTCATTATTGGATAACGAATAACAATGTTCATTGGGCTGCTCGATGGTCTAGAAACGAGATTGAGGCCGGAAGAGCATACGACCGCTCTGAGAAAGAGAGATACTTCAACATCGGTGAGATGGCAATCGAGGGTGCAGCAGAAGATACCCGAGTGATGTCGGAAACCGACAAAGGAAAAACCGGATTTTGGCAGATAGTGAAACAATGGTGGCAGCGTTTATAAATTAAGCATTGAGTTCGCTCTGCTCGCCAAATTGCTGACCTTATTTTCGAATCCAATCCCTTTCGGTTGGGTCTTTCTCTTCTACCCGCTCAAGGATCGTTCAAGAAGTGTTCTAGACAAAAGCTTGATCGAGGGATTCAGGTGAAATCCGGGCCGGGAAGTCAAACTCGTCCTTCAGCGGCAGGATTCGCTGCTTGCGCAGGTAGCCGACCCAATCGATGAACTGATCCATAACCTTCTGCTCAGTAATACCCAGCCTACGGCCGATGGGAGCAACCGCTCCACGCGTAACAGTAAAAAGAACATCAAAAAGAGCCCTGAGTTGTTCTTTGGTGATCCGTTTCTTGTTCCACATCTCTTGAAGTTCTTGAAAACTCAACTGGTGCAAAAAGACTCTGCTTAAGAGCACTTTTCCATCCACGGGTTCAGTAGAAGAAGTGTTGTCGGGATATGCAACACAGTTCGCACTGCATCTTTCAAGAACAAGTTCCACGTCCTTAAGAGTAATCTCCATGGACTTCGCATATGCTTTCGCCATTCCAATGAGGTCCTGCAGCTCACGGACGTTTCCGGTAAGAGGAAGTGCTTTGAGCAAGCATATTGCGTCTGGAGAAATGGACTTCGTTTTTGCGAAATGGTCAGCAAGAACCGAAATGTCTTCTTTTCTATCGCGAAGCGGCGGCAGATAAATTGGGAACTTGTTGATGCGCCAGTAAAGGTCTTCCCGAAACTTACCTTCCTGAACCATCTTGTGGAGATTGCGGTTTGTGGCGCAAATCAGCCGGAAATTTACCACTTCTTCTCTATCCTCGCCTAAAGGTCGAACCTTACCCTCCTGTAAAACTCGTAGAAGCATTCCCTGTTGGATCAGAGGCAGGTCCCCGATCTCATCAAGAAACAGCGTTCCGCCATGCGCCGTTCGCACAAGGCCGGTACGGCCTTCGCGCGCATCTGAATAAGCGCCTTTCTTATGCCCCCAGAGTTCGGAATACGCAAGCTCCTTCTGAAGATTGCTGCACTCAACTGTTACAAACTCCTTTGAGCTGCGTGAGGAAAGGTCGTGGATAATCTTTGCAACGACACCTTTGCCCGTGCCGGTTTCACCCTGAATCAAGACCGGTTCCTCAACACATGAAATCACAGTCATGATGTCGTTTTTGATCTCCACAATCTTCGGAGAAAATCCAACGAGACGTTCTAGAACAGTTGCAGGATTCTGCTTCTGCAGTTCCATAAACTTATCATTCCGGTCTCTGAGTTTTGCGGAATTTCTTCGGGCGATCACCAACTCCAAGTACACAGCAAGGTGGTCAGCAAGATACTTCAAGAATCTCGCATCCTGCTCGGTGTATCGATGCGGTCCCCGGCGCACATCACAATAGATTGTTCCGAGCCTGCGATCTACAACAGACGCTGTGTCTACAACCGCAGCCAGGCAATATTTCATGTCGTAGTCCATCTGGCTTTTCGTTTTACTCCGCTCCGCGACTTCCGCAAACCAGTAGCCTGTATCGTTGTCATCAGCTTTGGCCTTGTTCACAACTGTGTAGCTCACACCGCGTTCCTCTGCCGGCTGGCTCGTGATCCAGTACTGATCAACTTGATCGTCACCAAAAATCACCGTGACGTTGTCAGCACTCATAACGTCTTTGATGACTTTATGAATTTCGAAAGCCAAATTATCAGACCGGATAAATTCCCGAAGATGTTCAAGAACGTCCAGAACGATCTGCTTCTTTTTGTAGTCAATCATCCTAACCTCACAGCTCAAATAAAATTACGAAGGTAATTTTTAAACTCGTCTTGTTGTAAAAGCGGAAAGTGACGCTTGATATAAGCGAGCGCGTGTGCTGCTGTCGGGCGATTTTCGGGCGCCCGCGCGAGGGTTTTTTGAAAAAAGTCACAGTAATACTCCGGAACGTTGTCCGGAAGGGGATAAAGCGCTCGCGACCCTACGTCAGCGTATATTTGATTCTCATCCGCATAGAGCCTGGGTACGAAGAGCCGGTACAAAGTCAAACCTGCAGAATAGACATCAGATTGCCGACTGTGTTGAGGATGAAAACGGTCCAGTTGTTCGGGAGCATTATATAAATGATGCCCTGCGATGCTTTCACGAACAGGACGAATGTCGCAGCCGGTCTCAAACAGTCCGGATCGCGCGCTTCCAAAGTCGATTAGAAACATCGATCCGGATTTCGAAAAGAGAAGATTATCCGGACACACGTCTCGATGCTGAACATTCAGCTGCAATCCATCATCAGCAAAGTTGTGAATGTACTCCAGCGTGCTGAAGAGCTCACAGGCAATGAAACTCACAACTTCGCTGCGAGCAGGCTCAATCACTGAAAAGAGATCGTCACCTCTCATTCCATCAACGTAAGGCAGAATCATGTACTGATAAGAATTCCAGCAACCGGACAGCAAAAGCTTCAGAATGTTCTTGTGAGAAAATTTGGAAAGAAGGATCGCTTCATGGTTAAACGACTCCGAAATCCTTGCACTCTGCAGCCAGGTTGAATGAAGAAACTTAATAGCGACGCGCTCGGACTTGTTGATGTTCGAATACGCTTCCCAGACAGCCGACATCCCGCCGGATTCAATCAGGTTGATAAGAGTATAGCCCTTAAGGGTGACGCCTTTACTCAAGCCCGAAATTTGTTCGAATTCCGGCATTATGATTTCAGCATCAGGAACGCCTTTTCCGTAAGAGGCGTAATTGGCAATGTACTGCCGCACAAGATCGATAACCGACTCTGTTGGGTAGAGCAAAATGTCTGCGGCAGTGTGATTTTTTACGGTCTCCTCTGAGTCATTCGATTCAAGAATCAGAATTACATCCATAACCACCTCTTGCTTGATCAGCCTGGAAAGTTTCTTTCCGGTCATATCATCTGTATGTGGACCAACGATAACCAGGGAAAAGGTTTCCTCATTCCGACGGCACCAATCAAAGGCTTCCTCTCCGGAGGTAAAGCGGAATGCTTTCACTTTCGTATTCGCCAGCTCCATTTGAGAAACCTCCCTATCACTACCCACCAGGACAACAGTAATCGGTGCCGTTCGCGTTCTATTGAGCTCCAGTGCCATGAGATCATTCAGATCCGAGTCTTGCGACTACCGTTTGGTTTTTCAAACAGGCGCCGAACAGCCGCGAGGCGTAGAAAAAATCCAACACCTTCAGACCGAGAAAATCGTCAAACATCTTTTGATCAATAAAGGGATCTCCATCGGGTTCCGGAACCAGTGCTTCATATGGAAACAGCAGGAGATATTTGTCGCGGTAACCGGAGTCATAGCACTGTCCGCAGCCCTTTGGTTCGAGAAAGTCCGCATCAACAATTCGGCCATTTGCAATTTTTACTGCGTGAGAAGAAACGCCTTCTGCACATTTGCAGAGCGGGCGAAAACTCGTAAAGAGATAATGCCCGACGATGCATGCTTCAAACCTTCTTCGGATCGGCCGCTCACGAAGATACTCAGAAGGATGAATTCCTGTGTAGAAGAGAATGACCGGAACGCTTTGCGACAGATCGATCAGATCATGAGGATCTGTTTTGAGATGAGTGTGGTCGGCAAATACGACGTTACCGGCGTAAAAGTCGGAGCCATCGATTCCCCAGTTGGAGAAATCGGAAAACTCCACCAACCTTTCCTTCAGTCTATCCATGAGGAACTGGCGCACAGAACCCACTTCCTCACGGTGCGATGCGATAAGCAATATTCCCGATGCTCTTTCAAGCGCGATCAGCAACTCTTTCCAGACGCGTTCGCACGTCGGCCACAATGAATCTTCAGAGATTCTTGTTGGAGAAACAGTCATGATGATGGAGTTATCAGTTGTCCCAGTGAACCGGAATGAAAACTCGCTGGAATCTGCAAAACCATCCTTGAGCCTTTCCGCGTCAGAAATCCATTCGTCAGTGGAATCGAAGCCCTGCGGTTTGACCCACTTTTTTCCGATCAGGCATTGCGGAATTCCATTTTCGGTAAAACGGACAAATTCAGGACGCACTCTCTCCACCCATGCCCGGAAGACTCGCAGGACGTGAGTATAGTCGCGCTCTTCCTGGTACTGATCGACAAGAAGCTTGGGGGACTCATTGAGTTCAACCCCCACAAAAACTACTTCCTCTCTTCCAAGCTCAAGCTGGGATAAGCCCTTCAATGTGTGAGCAGTTCCAGCAAGAAGAACGACCCCTTTGCTTCGCGAGCCGAAATTGAACACTTTAATCGGATAAAGAGAATGAGTACGAAATACGGAACACTCAGATCGCGAAAAAAGAGATCTGGCGGGAAGAAGGTCCTCGTTTATGGCTTTCACAAGATAGCGGCGGATGCCTCCATTGACGATAAAGCGGAGCATTTGATTCACTGCGATCGGTGTGAAGGTCGAACGCAGATGATCAATTGAGCTCAAAGGATGCGTCGAGTTCCTAAACATGGAAAGGAGTTTTTCTTCATGCTCTCTCCTTCGTGGAAGTTCATCAAGGATCTCTGAAGAAACTCCTGAATAGAAAATTTCCATCAGTTGCCGGTTTTCTGTTGAATCTCCATTTTTTTCGCAAATACAATCGCCGCAAACCTCGCAAAACGGCGTTGGTGAAACAATCTCACCGTGGTTGCAGAATTCGATTTCTTCGAACCTTGCATTGCATCTCAAACAACGGATTTCATCGATCATATGTACTCCCTAAAAAGCGAACCTGGAAAAATCGGCCTGGTCGATATCAAAATCAGTGCCGAACTCAGCGAAGTACTGAGTTTTCTCCCTTGTGATAAGAATGGGGGCGTTGCTTCTGTTCTGGCATTCTTTCTTGCTGGGACGTCTGATCACGAAATATCGCCCTTGCGACTTTTCACAAACGAGCAGGTCGCGGTTCTTGATGTCTAATGAAGTTACGATGTAGTAGCGAAGCTCATCTTCCGGAACGTGAAGATCCACGAGCTCCTTGAGACATTGGCTGGAAAGATTGCGCAAAGAAAAGCGGAACTCCATCGCAGGTTCAGCGCGCATTTCCTCAATCAATGTGGTGATCGCGTGCGTTTCACCCAACCCTGCAATTCCGTAAGGCGTGCGCGCCATCAACAGATCGAATCCGTGTTCCATCGCCCGCAGCCTGAAGAATTCAACGTTACCCGTTAGCTCAAAATAAAGCAGACCCATCGCAACCTCTCTGGCACCGTAAAAGCAAGAACTTGGCCAGCTTTTCTTCGTCGGTCAGGGAGAGATCACGTCGACGTTGTGGATATCATTCCATAGATATCGCATATCAAAAATGAGTGTCGGGGTCGAAATCTTTCGACCGCGACCCAGAAAGTCTTCGACCTTTGGGCCGTTCAAATGGATCTCCACCGAGTCAGGTGCCGTGGCGTTTAGCTGGCACAGTTCTTGAGTTTCGTAATCGGGTATGCGAAATAGAAACGCTCCATGTAAGTCTTCACGGAAAATCATCCTGCTTTACTTAACCTGCTGCTTCTTTGGAGCTGCAGCGATTGTGCAAACCGGGGAAATCGTTTGCACAACGCCCCTCACGCACAGAAGTCCTGATCTCTATGGAACGGTTGTAGCAGCTTCGCGCGGAGTCATCACGATCCAGCTCTATAAACCAGCAACCTGCGCAAAGGCATTTTACAAATGCGGCGATGTGAAGTTCGGCGGCGATATTGGAAGGGATCCGAACGCGCCGAAAGAAGTATGGCTTGGAATGATCACCGCGATGAGTGATCTTGGCGGAAATATCTTCAAGGTATATGTAAGCCCGATAACGAATCACATCCCAAAGATCCCGCCCGCAGGATTACAGAATGTCTATCTTCACTGGCAGGACTGCACCTGCTTCGATGCGTTCTTAGCCGGAAAGCCTTGCGATTCCAACGGCGATTTAGGGAGCAGCTATCCTTGCGTTGATTGACGTACTTTCAGAGAATAGAGGCAGTGTGGCGATGCAGTTTGAGACCGGTAGATATTGTTAAATGATGCCCGAGAGTCCGATATCAGGAACTGATGCGAAGGCCGACTCTGCGCAGCTAGATTCACAATGCCCCGCACACGCTCACAAGACAGGCGGCTACGGTTCATAATTGAAATTGCAACTTCCATTGATTTGCGCATCTACAGCTCTCTTACTTGCAGTCCGAGCAACAATGCCCACACTCGCAAATAATTCTTCCATATCTGCAATGTCTTGTTTCCTCTGAAAGGAGAAGTGGGTCACGGGGACATTTTGCGCAATAAGCAATAATTGTCTTCCAATCTTTTTGCGCTTCCTTCCTGCCTCTTAGAATTCCCATCGCGTCGAGACGAAAATCCCGATAATCTTTTATAAGATAGTGAGAACCTCTCCAAAGGGCATCCAAAGTTGAAACAAGTACTGATACTGTTCCCAGCGGATCGTGGATTCCAACCGGATGGACCCATTCCGGATGGAAGTAAAGGAACTTCCGATAGTCCGAAGGCCTGTATTTCGCGCTTGTGCCATATGACGAACGCAACATTGCTAGAAAATGTCGAAGCGTGGCGAAAAATACAACCGAAAGGAGCACTCCGCAATGCCTACATGCTTCGAACAGCTCTCTGTAATACTCGACTTCCCAGTCTTCCATCTTGGTTCTAATCTCAGGGATTTCTGTAACGTCGCGCCGTAAGAGAATCGAAATCGCGAAAGGATTCAACTCCCATGCTGGCCACTGAGCAAAATCAAACAATTTGCTGTTCTTCATCCTCTCAAGGCTTTGAATCCGTTGCTTGTAGCATTGCAAAGGGTAGTCAAACATCCATGGTGGCAAAAGAGTTCCGCGGTGAATCGCATTTCCAGAAAAATCAAGGGTGAGTAGATCACCTTGTTGAAAGTATTTGCGGACCGACTCTATTTCACTAAAGGTATTCTCGCCCAGGAATACGATTTCGTCCACATTGGTCCACGGAGAAACAACACCGGCAATTGATATTTCCAAGCCCTGATCGGTTCTTTTGAAGTGCTTCACTCGATGCTCCCGGTAACGCGATGATCTTCTCCTTAAGCTACGATAGTTTTTCACGTCGACCGGGGAATCATTCACCTGCAGATCGTAAAGCTTCCACTCTCCGGAAGAACGTTGCGTCTGTAACTGTGTAATTGAAACATCACGAACTGAAAGCCCGTAACTCTCGTAAAAACGCTTCGCGATGATTTCCGCCTTTCTGGCGGAAGTATTTCGCTCTAGGTCCGACGTCTGAGTGCACCATTGTCGTACGAGGAAGACATCCTCTTCACTGAGATCGGGCACTGAAAACTGGCAATGAATGTTTGGGTTCAATGCCATCCGTAGATCGGACCTCGGGTCCGTTCGCAACCGCTCTACGCGCCTGTCGATGAATTTGATTGGGATGTCCACATCAAGTGGAAAGTCGCGATGCATCCTTACATTTATGCTCTATCGTATTATGCCAGTGTTTTACGAAATTAAGCCGACGAGCTTAAATGAAGGCCCACGCAAATAGGCCGTTTCAGTCACACCTTAGCAGTAACACGACGCCTGAGTCTCGGTAACTCCTTGATGGTTTTGCCGGCTTTCTCTTGCGCCAGACGCAGGTCATAAATGCTCTGAAGGTTCAACCAAAACTCGGGGCTCGTGCCAAAAAAATGTGCCATGCGCAATGCGGTATCAGCACTGATCGCTCGCTGTCCATTCAGGATTTCGGTAATTCTGTTCGTGGGCACATCGAGCTGACGCGCTAACTCTGCAGCACTCATCCTTAACTCTTTGAGTTCTTCCGCCAAATGTTCCCCAGGGTGAATAGCGGTTATTGTCATGGTGGTTCTCCTAATGATAATCAACAATCTCCACGTTTAAAGGGCCGGGAGATTTGTCGGGCCATTCAAAGCAAATCCGCCATCGGTCATTAATTCGGATGCTGTATTGACCTTCCCGATCCCCAGACAGCGCCTCCAAACAGTTACCGGGCAATGCAGCAAGGTCTTTTAAGGAGATGGCCGCTTCAAGGCGATCAAGCTTCAAACGCGCCGAACGCTCAATGCCAGAAAATGACTTGATTCGTTTTCCATCCGCAAAGTTTCTGGTTCGCTTGTCCCGGTAGCTGATGATCATTTCCAATCATAAGCATGCGTTATGCGTTACGTCAAGCATAAAAAGAAACGTAACGAGTCGAAATGATTTCACCGTACATGCAATAGTTTTCGACCTCACATACACGCGAAGCACTTCTTCTCGTCGATAAGACTCCTGGCACGTTTGTTGATAAAGGCTGCGGCGGAGGATTTGACATGAAGGAATACATCGCATACTGCGCCGCAGCGGCCGTGCTGATCGTTCTTCTGGTATTTGAACTGTGTATGTTGTGAGCGAATTGGAAAATGGTGCTGGTGCGCCCGATCGGCCGCCACGTGCCCAAAATCCCGCCGGTAGGAGTGCAAAACGTCTAGCAGGAGAGCCGTGCGACCCTAACGGGAATTTAGGAAGCAGCTATCCTTGTGGTGATTGAAAGCGCATATTTCTACGGCCGACTTTGGCATCGGAGGTTCTCATATATCGCATTCTCACGTAACGCTCTTCGTTCAGGGGTTATTCCCATAATGGAATTTGGAGTTTGTTTGCATGCCGTCGGATTGACTCGTGCGTTCTGCAGTGCTTCGCGCCGAACCGGAAACGCTCCGGGTTGTTCTGGTGCGGGGACACTAGTAGCGTCCCAATAGTAGGGAAAACCGACGAGTTCGCTTTCTCGACGTTGCGCAAATGTTTGATAGTTTTTCATTATGGGGTGAAATGAATTTCTTGAAATTCGGAAATTGCGCTTCAATATTCCGGGACAACAGTAGATGAGAATCAACCCGGAAGAAGAAAAAGTTCTCAGGACGGCCGAATCGCACTTCCTCTTTTGCTCAGCAAGCAAACAGCTTTTGCAGTTCCCCTAGTGCTTTTCCGAGAAACAATCCAACTTCTAACTTGTCTAACGAAAGTTTGGATTTCACTTCATTGGAAACGTAAGCGTGAGGCGATAGGTTCCGGACTCTGCATGTCCGTTGCATGTTCTACCGAAGAAATATACTCCGGAGGAAAACCAAGCTTACGAAGGGCTGAAAGTAGTTTTGATAAATACTCTCGATTTTGCTCGGAGGCCGCCGGCGGTTGTGCAAGGCTGTAACAGAGCGCTGGAATGTCACGGCCTTCGAATGTATGGGCTATTACCGCTTCGGGAAGATAGTGCTCCAGTCCGGGCGCCGAATAAAGCCGCAAGATTTCGTCGTGGGTCAGCGAAATGATCATTCCGTAGACTCGTTGGCCTGCGGCTGGAACAAGCGTCGCGCGGCGACCGATTCGCAGCGCGAATTCGTCGACAAAGGCGCGCCGAGGATTTGTTGGCGACACCCCTTGACTCCGCAACAGATCAACGTCCATGAAATAGCCGTAGAAGAAAACATCAATCGATCTTGCAGTCATTTCTCTAATCTTCTCATAATTCTAAGATTGCACAGTGAATGGAACTATCCGTTTCTTTCGAGATTATTTGACATGAGGGGTAAGTGTAGTAGCAAGTATGGCTCAAGTAAAATTGATTGTTCTCATCAAAATAATGAGTACTGTTCATCCGAACAGCGGCAAAGCTTTCTTTAGCCGCGCAAGCGTCTCAGCGTTGGTGGAGCAACAAACCAAGAATCAAATCGCATGCCACGCGCGCGGCCTTTGCATCCGGATCGAATTCCGGGTCGTAGGCAGCAATGCAAATGGAAGTAATTTCGAATCGATCGGTGATCAGTTTTGCCGCGTCGATCAGTTGATTGGGCGTAAGTCCGTTTGGCGCGACATACTGATTTGCTGGCGCTAAAGCCGGATCCAGAACATCGAGATCAAAATGCAAATGCACGGCGGGAGTACGGGATTTCAGCGATACCAGTGCTGGAATGAACCGCTGTTGCATTTCTTGCGGACGAATCCATTCTAATCCGGACGATTGAATCAAACGCCCTTCCTCTTCATCCACATCGCGTGCCCCAACCAGCAATGCCTTTGATTCAGGGAGCGCGCGGAATCCATCGATAGCGGAGGACAGCGAAGTCCAGCATTTTCCTGTGAGAATCGCAAGCGCCATCCCATCCAGAAAGCCGCTTAAAGTCGTTTCCGGCGTGTTGAAGTCGCCGTGAGCATCAAACCAGATAACACCGGAGTCTTGTGGCAGGCCTGACATCAGTCCGATCGAACAACCACAATTGCCTGAAAGCAGAATTGGGAAGCGACCTTTTTGAGTCGCTTCGTGAACTCGCTTTGCCAGTATCCTGTTAAGCTGAAATGCTGTGGTCACTTCAGTGTGAAATTTGACGGGCGCTTCAATCACTTCGGATTCGACCTCGATTCCGGCATCTGCCAGCTTTTGTAACAATCCGACACTCAAGATGCGCTCGGGACCACGCCCCATCCGCGTATCACGGTAACCAGAATCGTAAGGAACATTAAGAATCGTCACTTTAGAGGATCTTGCCGCCATTTCTCCAATCTTCTCATAAGTCTAAGATTGCAACGAACTTCCTATTCCTGCTGCTGATTGAGATTATGGGCGGTTTGGTTCCCAGCCAGGAAAAACAGCCGCTCGATCCCACCACGTACTTTCCGGATAGTCGGTTAAAAGCTGATTCCAGTATTCTTTTAAAACTTCTCGATTCCTGCCTGCAGTTCGATATGCAGCTATTCCCTTCCAGAACACAGATTCCGCCGCAACCAATGACTTCGGGAATCGATTCGCAATGCCCTCAAATTGCAGGAGAGCCTCCCTGTTACGATTGTGAAGCAAATCAATCAGGCCGAGCGAAACGTGAAGTTCGGCCTGGAATTCGACAGGCGGCCGATACCCGATAATCCTTCGGATCTGATTTTTCGCGTGATCCGCGATGACAAACGTGGGAGTCCATTGGATTTTTCCGAAATTCAATAGCAGCTCGGGCACTTTCTCCTGCACGTTGCATTTGACACAGGCAAATTCTTTGTTGAGCAGTTGCGCCACCGGTTCGTTCGGATACGTCACGGCATCCATTTTCCCGCAACCCAGTCAACCGGGAACGTAGAAATCGATAAAAAGCGCTTTTTTTTCTTTTTGGGCTTTCATGAGCGCGTCATCAACGTTAGAAGACCACAGGATTCCCGGCATATATGCACTCCGTTTCAGCAAATAGAATACGGGCTGGATCATTCATTTGTCAAATTAATTGTTTTCAGTATTTCGATGAAGGACTATCATGAGAATCCTTTCGATGAAAGGATTTCATTTGGATAATTCGAAAAAAGAATTCGATTCGCATCCATAAAATGGGCAATACTACTTAGCGGGCCGATCTGATGGATGTGGCAAAGAGACTCTTAGGGAAATCGCGTTGAGGGAAGTTGAATGAAAGCGATTGTTGTACGTGAGTTTGGCGGTCCTGAAAAGCTGCTACTGGAAGAGGTTCCGAATCTTCAACCCGGGGGAGACCAGCTGCTGGTTGAGATCCATGCTGCAGGTGTGAATCCGGTGGATACATACATTCGCGCGGGCACTTATGCCAAATCTCCTCAGCTTCCATACACGCCAGGGCGTGATGGGGCGGGAAAAGTGGCGGTTGTTGGAGGCGGGAATACGCGATTTAAGATCGGTGAACGTGTTTATCTTTCGGGCAGTCTCACAGGGACGTATGCGCAAACGGCTCTGTGCACAGAAGCGCAAGCGCATCCGCTTCCTCCCAACGTGACGTTCGAGCAGGGAGCAGCCCTTGGAGTCCCGTATGCGACAGCGTTTCGTGCGCTTTTTCAGAAGGCAAATGCGCGCCCGGGAGAATCGGTTCTGATCCATGGGGCCAGCGGAGGAGTTGGTCTGGCCGCGGTTCAGTTAGCTCATGCCTGGGGCATGCGTGTGATAGGGACAGCCGGGACCCATGAGGGACGTGTGATCGTCAGTGAAAATGGAGCGCATCAGGTGTTCGATCACAATTCCGCCAACCTTGTGGAAGAAGTATTGCAATCCACAGGTGGCGCCGGCGTGTCAATTGTTCTGGAAATGTTGGCGAACCAAAATCTCAATCGGGACCTGGCGATGTTGTCTAGAAATGGACGCGTCGTTGTGATCGGCAATCGTGGAACGATCGAAATCAATCCACGCGATACAATGTCGCGTGATGCATCGATTCTAGGCATGCTTCTGTCTAACGCCTCTGATGAAGACGTCTCTGTGATCCACGCAGCGCTGGGCGCTGGGCTGCAAAGCGGGGTTGTCCGGCCTGTAATCGGGCGCCGATACCCGCTCCACGAAGCCGCGTTCGCTCATGAAGCTATCCTGGAGCCGGGACACTACGGCAAGATCGTGCTGATGATCCCTTGATGAACGTTACAATTTCCCCACGTCACAAGCGAAGCAGATAGGAATACTTTACAAAGAATTGCCTTCCATTATTAATGAAGCTGTTCCTGGTTCGAACCAGACCTGTGGAACTCCGGATCAAATCAGGATGCAGGTTCTCCAGATTGCTGTTGTAACCAATGTACAGAGCTGTTCCGGGATGAATTAGATAGGTCAGCAGAAAGTCGGCATTCAGGGATTTGATCGTAGGGAGATCGGTAAGCTCAGGATTGGTCAGCAACGCATTGTACTGTAGGATGACCCGCATGGAGAGTTCACGGCTGAATTGATAGCTCCAACGGGAACGAAGAATGTGGTCTGTGAAAATAGGAACGCCCGTCTTTCGTTGATTCATGTCAGTAAGAAGATAAGTGTGATCGACAGTCAAAGATCTGCCTGGTCTGAGAGTCAACGTCAATTCCAGGTGTGTTGTTTGACCCAAGAAGGGGATCGTTCCTTCGGCTGGATTGAAATTGACTTTACTTCCATGAAACCCGAAAGCATTGACACTGAACTGGGGAATCAATTGGGTTGCAAAAGAGGCTGCGAATTGATGGTGTGAAAAGTCTTGATCTTTGGCAAGAACAGGAAAATCAACGGCACGTAATTTCTCCCTGAATGCTGCGTATCGCAACGAGATCAAGGTTTGCCCTGTGAATTCCATTAAGAAATGGGGATTGAATACCCAGTCCAGGCGCTTTCCCGAATAGTCCAGTATGTAATCTGTGAATAGAGCAGGACCCCAGTTAATAAGATGCTTTCCTTCGGGACGAAAGCTGTAGGTTGCGGACTGATGAAAACTATGGATGTCCGTTCGTTCAACAAATCCTGACTGAGTTCGAAAGTCTGGGCTTATGCCGGCGTAAATGAATTCGTAGGACAACTTTCGCCCGCTTCGCAATAAATCCAATTGGTAAGCAGGTCCTGATAGATGTCTCCCGTCCAATAACTGCGTAACGCTGGTGACGGCTTGAAAAGATCCCGCCCAATTCGAATTTAGCTTCAAACGTCCATCAATCCCCGCTACACGATTAAATGAGCTTTCGAATTCGCGGTCCGTAAACAGGATACCCAGGTTGGACCCTTCCAGAATGTCCCGGCTAATCCGGAATACCGAAAATATAGCTTTATCTCCCGATATTGGATGGTGTTCGGCGACATTCTTACCGGGCGACTCGTCGTTGACTGAGAGAGCGCCTATGGCATATTTTCCGATCTTGCCCGTCAGTCGAGCTCCGATCTGTGGATCTGCGATTCTTCGCGTAAACAAGAGGTTCATCGGAGTCTGAAACGAGCTGGCGTTCTCCAAAAAGAACTGCCGCTTTTCCGGGAAGAAGACTTCAAAACGTTCGTTCACTGTAACCTGAGGTTCGTCCGATTCAACCTGGCTGAAATCGGGGTTCAAGGTTAGATCGAGAACCAGGCTGTCATTAATAATCAGTTTCGTATCTAAGCCCAGCTCCGGATCCAAGCGGCTGTCAATGAAATGAGGCGTCACATCTGGTCTCTGATCCAGTGCTCGAAAAGATCGTGCGGAGGCATATGGGATCAACTGAGTATTTTTCCCGGAAGTAATTTGCTCCAGACCTGTAAGGTCTGCAATTTGATTCAAGCGACCTTCAATATGGCTGCAGTAGTGAGGCCAGAATGTTTCTTCATTCAATCGAGGGATGTCGCGAGTGAGAAGAACTCCCCATTCCTGGTTCGGTTTTGATGGAAAACGCAAAGTTGTAAATGGAATCGCCATCCACACTACGTAGCCCCGGTCCGTCAATTGGCCCTTAGTTTGGAATACGGCATCGTAAGATTGATCGAAGCCCCGTCCCTCCACCCAGACCCAATCGGATTGCACTCCAAGAGGATTCGATCCGAAAACATAAGCCTGCCGCTTGTCGTGAAACGTGTCCAGTTGAAGCGTCACTACATCGTCGGAGAGTATGATTTCACTGCCGCGGTTGAACATTCTTGCCCGAATCTTTTCCGGCTCCGGATCAAAACATAGAAAGACTGCGTAAAAATGCGATGAATCATAGCCGAGATAAACGACAGTCCGGCGGCTCGATGGAGATCCATCAGACGGAACCCGCTGAATGAAACCTTCTACTTTCGTGAGAGACTTTTCAATCTGTGAGTCAGGTTCCATGTCCAGAAAATCTTCCAAAACTGGCGCGTCGTCTATACGCCGGATCTGCAATATCTTAGGCGTCAGATTCGAATGGATTTGTGCTTCCGATTCGATTGCGTGAAATATCAACAATGCAAGCAGCACACGACTGATGATTGAGATCATCCCCGAAGCATAATCGCCTCGATTATGTGATTCAAATTAATTATTTAGATAATATCAATGAAAACAACTCATTTATTTATCATCCGTGGAATGGCCATGCGCTCTGCTGCACGGATGAATAACACAATCCACCGGCTGGGTGGATCAAGGTGATAGCGCTCACCATGCCGTACAATGATCAGCTTCTTTGCAGGCCACACAAACAAGCCATTAATTGCCCAACCAAAAGTTCAAGGTCCTGGTCTAAATCTACGGGTCCAGAGGAAATGGCCGAAAAATCATCGAATCGATGCGTGATTCTATTGCTCTCTTCTTTCTTACTATTCCAAACGGGATTACTTGGAGAGAATCCCGGCCGCGGTGTGTTGAGTTATGGAATCGTCGGTTCAGAAACCGGTGAATATTCGAGCGCAATGGGACACCCGCAAGTGCAGCAGATTCTTCTGGACATAGCACGTGAGCCCCGTGACAAAGAATATTTGGATCAAGCACTCCAAGGATCAACTGTCGGACGAAAAGATCTGAAAGCCCTCGGGTTGATCCGTTTTTCTGAGAATCGGTACACAATCAACTTCACTTTATTTACCCGAGAAGATCTGAAGACGATTCTTCGCGTTTCCGAAGCAAAAGCGGAGAAAATGACAAAGGGGTTTTTGGGAAGAAAAAATGAGATCGAATCGATCCTTTCGACCGATCCATCTCTTTCCACCGATCGCAAGAAGGAACTCGCGTTTATTCTTCTAGGCTGTTTCTCACTGGACTGGGACGGTTTAAGAATTACAGCAGATAAAGGGTATCGCTATAAACCTCCGAAAGATGCGATGGGAAATGGTTATGTTCCCTGGGCTCAGGAAAAAGACCCGTCAATATTGAAAGGATTATATTGGGGAAGCCACAACGAAGAGTCACAGGATGTCGTTATCACATCTTTCGGAGATCACCATTCCCTGCCACGTTATACGCTTCCGGATTTGCTATGGGCAATCAGTTGGGATTATACACCTGGCAATTTGCCTGATTCTTTAAAACCGTCCCTTCATACTCTCCGCAGAGCCGTGGATCATCAAATGTGGAGCCTGTTGGGAAGAATAATGTTTGGTCTTGAAAAGAATCGCGCGACCTCGCTCAACTTGGCTTCCTCGCTGCATCTACCCCCCCGAACAAGTCCAGGACGCTGTGGATTTTCTCATAGCGATTCACTGGATTGAGTCAACGGATGGTCTTTTTGCTCCAGTAGTACCGGTACTTTCTGTTTCCGACAAGGCTCTCGTTTCCTCAATGCTGATAACAGGACGCGAAATTATTCAGGAATTCTTGATGGATAACTATCAGGACATCCGGAAAGAATTGCGGGGAATTACACCGCTTAAGTATGGAGTCCCGTACGAGCAAGTCTTTAATCAGCTCTGGCACTACATGTTTGCAGTGACCAATCGGAAGGTTGTCGAAGCCGGAATGTTTGCGGATCCCTACGACGAGCGCCGGCCGTATCAAGGGTTTATTTCCGCCGTTTGGAGTCCTTCGCTTTACGATTTGTCATCATTCTAAGAATTTGACAACTGCGAAAGATTGAAGCACATCGGACCTGGGGCAATTCTCGATGCGTAATATGGAAGTCGAAAATGGAGGCACTTACGCTTTTTCAGTGGGAAATAAAGATTTGAATCCCTTTCCAATGAATTTAGATTTTTCATCACAGTAATGAAAACAATCAATTTTACAAACACTTTCTCAGGCAGTAACCTGTCTAGAAAGTACCTGCGCTAAAAAGCGAGGAAAAGAGATGCGTACCCTTTTGCTGTCCGGTTCTCTCATAACAACATTTGCAATGGAATCTTTGTGCGAAGTGCGGAATGGAATTAAAACCACAGCCGAGAAAAATAATGATCGAAGGGAGTGTTTATGATTGAGGTTGTAACCACGGATGCCGCTCCAAATCCCATCGGGCCGTATTCGCAAGCGATTAAAGCGAATGGATTTGTATTTGCTACAGGACAGATTCCTCTTGATCCCACGACGCAAGAGCTCGTCAAAGGAGGAATCGATCGTCAGACTAAACGCGCTCTTCAGAATGTATCCAGTCTGCTGGAAGCCGCCGGAACCAGCATGAGGAAAGTTGTGAGGTGCGTTGTCTATCTCAAAACCATGGATGATTTTGCCGGCATGAACGAGGTTTACGCAACGTTCTTCAGAGAAAAGCCTCCAGTTCGAACAACAATCGAAGCAAGCCGGTTACCTATGGACTGCTTGATTGAAATTGAAGCAACCGCTCTAGAATAGGCGTTAGGAACCGTAATAAATTCGGATGAAGACTGTAGGAATTATTGGCGGTATCGGGCCGGAATCGACTGTCGATTACTACAAGTCTATCATTGCAGTGTATCGCGAGCAAAAGCGTGACGGCAGCTACCCTTCCATCATCATAAACAGCATAGACGTGAACAGAATGCTCCAAATGGCTGCCGCAAACGAACTGCCAAAACTTGTCGAGTATCTTGCTAATGAAATCGAACGACTCGAAAGGGCAGGAGCCGATTTCGGAATTATGGCCGCAAACACGCCGCACATTGTTTTTGATGAGATCTGCAAAAAGGTGGCTCTCCCCTTGATAAGTATCGTAGAGGCCGCCTGTGACTTTGCCTCATCTGTGGGTTTGCAAAAGCTTGGGCTGTTTGGCACTCGTTTCACAATGGAGGGAGAGTTTTACGCAACCATATTTCGAAAGAGACAAATGGCGCTGGTGGTTCCCGATAAAAATGAACGTGACTTTATTCATGACAAATACATGAATGAGTTACTCAAAGGGATGTTTTTTCCAGAAACTCGTAGTCAGCTTCTGAAGATTGCCGGCAGGATGTTGGAACGGGAACAGATTCAGGGTCTGATTCTGGCGGGAACCGAATTACCGCTGATTTTGGATAATCAGGCGGGCGCTCAAGTCCCTTTGCTCGATACAACCCGGATTCATGTAAACGCTGTTGTCCAAAAACTACTCTATTAGTATTAACGACGCAAGCGCCTGACAGTGGCAGGACCTCACTCAAGTTTTAGAGCGTTGAGATCTGCGGCACGATCTCATCGGCTAATCATATCCTTCCATCCTTCCTTAGCCTCACCGTGGCGTTCATAAGACTAATTCTTTTGTCTCATCGATATGATGAATAAAAATAAAGAAAAATTTTACGCTGTCATAACAAATCTGTTCTGCTTGCCGGACCTATATTGGAAAGTAAAGATCTCGTCGGATCGAGGAGAAGATATGAGGAGTGAAATTGCTTTCACCATTGTGATCCTTGTTGTGTGTTCCTTGTTATTGTTTCCTTTAATAACAACAGCGCAAATTAACCTGGCAAGTCCGTTGAACTACAATGCTGGCGCAATCCCGGAAGTTGTGGCGGTTGGCGATTTGGACGGTGATGGTGATGATGATCTGGCAATCATTAACAGACAAGGCCACCTCCGGATTCTCATAAACAATGGCGCAGGTTGCTTCGATGCATTCCTGAACTACGAGAATCTGTGCCCGACCCGAAGCGACGGAGTTTGGCCCGGGTTTCGATGTGGCGATTAAGGATGTGAATCGCGATTCTAAACCGGATGTCATTGTGTTAAATGAAAAAAGCGAAACCGTGGGAATCTTGTCAAACAACGGGTTCAATTCATGCCCCGTACCTCCTGCGTTCGTCCCAAACAAGATCATCGTTCCACTCTTCGGCAAAGCCGTTGTCTCTAATGGTCGGAGACTCGTTTATCTGGATTGGGGAACGGATGTGCGCTCGGAAAATGTCGTTTTATTCAGAAATGGAGTCAAACGCCTGACAACTCCGAACGATAGTTATCACTGGGACGACGCGACTAGTAAAAAAGGAGCCTCCTTTCGATATAAGGTTTGTGAAAACGGATCCTTTCAATCCTGTTCATCGGAAGTCAACGTGCAATTCTAAGTCAGTGGAGTAGCTGTGGAAAAGTTCGTTTCCCGGCGTTTTTGAACTGGCGATTACACTGGCGCACGTGTCAGGTGTTTTTGTTTTTAGCAAATTTAGAAGTGTTTACAAGAACCACGCCCACCAGCGAGAAAAGTCCACCAACAGCAGTCAAAGATCGCGGCAATTCACGAAAGATGATCCACTCCAAAAGCACAGCAACAACAGGCATCATGTAAAGAAATGAAACTGTCTTGCTCGCGGGCAGATGCGATAGTACAAAGGACCAAGAATAGAAGCCGATCACAGTAGGAAACACACTCAAATAAACGATAGCGCCGCTTGTGGTGATGCTTGCCTCGTTGGCTCTGGAAACAGCGCCGGGAATAAAGGGAAGTAGCAAGACGGAACCTGACCAGATCAAGTAACTTGAGAAGGCGGCTGGTTCGTATCGTTTCATCAACGGTTTTTGCAAGATGACAGACGCCGCATAACATAAAGCGGCAAGGGCAATCAGAATGGCGCCCCGGTTGATTACAATCCCTCCACTCTCGCCAAGAGCAATCAAAGTAGTTCCGGCTAAACTGATCGTTGTTCCGATCCAGATCCTTGGTGAGAATTGTTCTTTCAAGAAAACGCGCGCCAACAAGATCGTGTAAATAGGCGCCGTGTTGATTATCAAGCAGGCTGCTCCGGCATTTACAGTCTTCTGCCCGAAGCTTAATGCAAGCTGGTAGAAGGTTATTCCGAGCACACCGCAAAGAAAGATTGCCAGTACATCCGATATTCTGGGAAGTGGAACCCGCCTCACGATTGCTATACCGAACAGTATGAATGAGCTGACCAAAAATCGAAGACACACAAGCTGCTCCGCTCCATAATCCTTTAGAGCCGCCCTGATCGCCACAAAGGATGAGCCCCAAAAAAGGACTGTTGCTGATACGGCGAGGACCAGAAACAGTCGTCTCTGTGAAAGCATTTTCTTGAATCTGCCGTTATCATAAAATTTGCGAAAAATCTGCGCTACCGATTTCTAAACATGTAATTCTAACCGCCAAGATGCCAAGATTAAAAACCTATTCTCGGCTCTTACAGATTGCTTAACGCCGTTTCGCGACAGAAGAAAGTCATTTTCCGCCAAACGGTACATATTCTCTTGCTCGAAAATGTTTTGGCCGAGTATACTTGGGCAAAAGATGACGAAGAACTATCAGGCTACAGGATCGAATGGAAAGCGGATCATTGTAGTAGTCGTCCCGCCTGTTGATGAGATGGATCTCGTGGGCCTCCTCAAAGTTCTTGGTGCTGCAAATCGTCTGTCCGGCAAGGCAGTTTATGAAGTGGAAGTTGTCACCAACAAGAAAGAACTGGTTGTTCAGGGAGAGGAAGGTCTGCTTTCCTTTGCTGCACACGGTTACATTCAGGATGTGAAGGGGAAATTCGATTCGGTGCTGCTTGTGTGCGGACTTAAAACGCGCACCGAATACGATCCGGTTCTGTTCGCATGGATGAAAAAAACAGCTCCCATTGTTCGCAGATTCGGCTCCGTTTGCGTTGCCTCGTTTTTGCTGGCAGAAGCCGGTTTGCTGGATGGCAAAAGAGCGACTACACATTGGAAATTCGGACAGGAGATGGCAAATCGCTATCCGAGGGTGAAAGTCGAATCGGAGCCGATCTGGGTGAAGGATGGAAACATTTATACCTCCGCAGGCATTTCGGCGGGAATCGATCTGGCCCTTGCCTGGGTGGAAGAAGATTGCGGCGTCTCCGTTGCGCAGGAAATAGCGCGCGAACTGGTTTTGTTTCTCCGCAGATCCGGCAAACAGAAACAGGTAAGCGTATCGTTGGCCGCTCAGGCATCGGAAATGAAAGCGATACAGGAGCTTCAAGTTTGGATTCGGGAAAACGTTCACAGGAAACTCACTGTTCAGATCCTTGCAGACCGCGTAGCCATGAGCGTTCGAAACTTCGAACGGATGTCTTCTGCGAATTCGTGTGGAAGCAGCACGGCTCCAGCTCGAACGAACGGAC
Source organism: bacterium (assembly GCA_022616075.1). Lineage (NCBI taxonomy): Bacteria > bacterium. Next base: position 26,234 of record JAKEFK010000024.1, on the reverse strand, counting down.
AGAGGTCTCAAACAGATTGCCTCTATCTGCGGATTCGCAAATGCCGCTGTGATGCGACGCGCTTTTGTACGTTCTTTAGGAACCACTCCACACAGATACCGTCATGCGCTAACGGATCCTTAGTTTCTTCAAGGAGGAAAATATTGTGGAAGATCTCTGGCAAGACTTACGGTACGCAATTCGAACAATGCTCAAGCAACCGGGCTTTTCACTGGAGGCAGTGCTTGCACTTACACTCGGCATCGGTGGTAATACAGCGATCTTCAGTCTAGTCAATGGCATCCTGTTGCGCCAACTTCCCTTCAAGCAGCCGGAACAATTGGTGTGGATGACTTCGCGCCGCGTGGACCCGGGCAAGCGCCCGTTTAATCTTCCTGATTTCATCGACTTTCGAGACCAGAATCGAAGCCTGGACGACATCGGAGCGTTTGCGAATTGGAGTGCGAATCTAACCGGCCGCGGTGACCCTGAGCGATTGCAAGGCCTCCGAATTTCAGCAAACGCCTTTCAGTTACTTGGCGTGGAAGCGTTGATCGGGCGTACTTTGCTGGCTGCAGAGGACACACCCGGTCAGGAAAATGTAGTAGTCGTAGGTCACGGTTTGTGGCAGCGGCGATTTGGCGCTGATCCGCTGCTCGATGGACAAACGCTCACACTGAATGGCGCGAGCTACACGGTGGTGGGCGTCCTGCCGCCACAGTTTTTCTTTCCGATCAGAGAAGCGGAACTCGCGGTTCCGCTGGCTCCTGATGCCGATCCATCGCGCAACATACGCACATCGACAAATTTCTTGCTCGCCGTTGCGCGGAGGAAGCAGGGCATCACACTCCAACAAGCTGAAGCGGATTTAACTTCCATAGCCGAGCGGGTTCGGCAGCAATACTCGGTCGCCAATCGACAAAAGCTTGGCGTCACGCTTACTCCGTTGCATGAAGAAGTCGTGGGAAACTTCCGCGTCGCGTTGTGGGTCTTGTTTGGAGCAATCGGTGTGGTGCTTCTGATCACTTGTGTGAATCTGGCGAATCTGGCGCTGGTGCGGGCATCAACGCGGCGCCGCGAGATGGCCATTCGGATGGGCCTCGGCGCCAATCGCTGGCGTTTAATTCAGCAACTTGCAACAGAGAGCTTGTTGATTGCTCTGCTAGGCGCCGTAGGTGGATTGCTGCTTGCATACTATGGCAGTCCATTGTTGCTTGTGCTCAGCCCGGAAAACCTGCCGCGCATTGCGGAAGTCTCTGTGGACTTTCGCGTGATTCTGTTCACGCTCGCGCTTTCGCTGTTGACTGCGATGATCTTCGGTGTGGCCCCAGCATGGCAAACGACACGCGTAAGTCTGAATGACGAACTCAAAGAGAGGGTTCGTGGATCTGTCAGCGGACCGCGACAAAGTCGTGCGCGAGGCTTCCTGGTCATCTTTCAAATCGCCCTCTCACTTGTTCTGCTGGCCGGCGCCGGTTTGCTTGTTAAAAGTTTTCTGCGGCTGCAAGAAGTCAGTCCCGGATTCGATGCAGATAACGTTCTGGCGCTAAGGCTTTCATTACCAAAAACAACTTACTCCAACCGCGCTGCAGTCACCGGATTTTATGAAAAGCTCCGGCCACGCCTTGAAAGTTTGCCAGGAGTCGAAAGTGTTGGCCTCGTCTCCACGCTTCCGCTGAGCGGCGTTTTGGCCCGCGTACCAGTTACCATAGAGGGGCGCGCAACCCCTCCTGATGAAGCGATGATGGCAGACTTTCGTATTGCCAGCGCAGGTTACTTCGAGGCGATGAGGATTCCGTTGATCACTGGCCGTGAATTCAAAGAGCACGATACGGCGCAGACCAAACCGGTAGCTCTCATCAGTCAGAATTTTGCCAGGCGGTACTGGCCAAACAGTAGCCCAATCGGGGCGTATCTTCTCATCGATGACAATGACACAGGTCCCCGTCCTGTTGAAATAGTAGGCGTGATGGGAGACGTGAAACATGCGAGCCTGGACAGCGACCCATCGCTTCACATTTACCTTCCGATCCATCAGTTTCACGAAGATGACGTGGTGTGGATGACGAGAAATCAATACTGGCTGATTCGCACGGCAGTTGAGCCTATGACGTTGTCATCTGCGGTGCGCCGCGAAATACAGGCGGTCGATCGCGATGTGCCCAGTTCGAACATGCGGACCATGCAGCAGTACATGTCCGCTTCAATCGCTCCGCGATGCTTCAATGCGTGGCTGCTAACCATTTTTGCAGTCGCGGCATTGGTGCTTGCGGCCACAGGACTCTACGGTGCGATCTCGTACGGAGTAGCACAACGCACTCATGAAATCGGCATTCGGATGGCGCTCGGAGCAAGGCGGAGTGACGTATTGAAACTCGTGATCGGTCAAGGTATGAAGCTAACATTCATTGGCGTACCGCTTGGTTTCGTGGCGTCGCTTGCGGTGACGCGGCTAATCAAGAACCTGCTCTTCGGTGTCAGTGTAACCGACCCGCAGACATTCATTGTGATCGTATTGCTGCTGGTTTTTGTAGCTCTGTTTGCATGTTTTGTTCCGGCTCGCCGTGCATCGCGAGTTGATCCAACCGTGGCAATTAGATACGAGTGATAAAGGAAAGGACAGGAACATGCGCGTCATTAAAGTTGGTGAAAAATTTGGTATTGATTCTTTAAAGGTTGTCGAACGTCCGGAGCCTGTGGCCGAACCCGGCCAGATTGTCTTGAACGTCCGGGCGGTTTCACTCAATTATCGAGACTTACTCGTAGTAAACGGTGTTAACCGTTGGAGACCTCCTTCCGGCCGCGTTCCTGTCTCCGATGCAGCCGGCGTTGTCGAAACGACAGGTACCGGAGTAACCAGAGTCAAGAAGGGAGATCGCGTTGCGCCCATCTTTTATCCCAGGTGGCTGGAGGGCGAAGTCTCTCCGGAAAAACTTGTCTCTCCGCTCGGAGGCGCAGTAGCCGATGGGTTCTCGCACAATACATCGCAGTAGACGAAGATAGTGTCGTACCGGTCCCGCCGCATCTGTCCGATGAAGAAGCTGCAACGCTTCCGTGCGCGGGAGTTACGGCATGGAATGCCGTGGTTTGCGCAGGGCGTCTCAGGCCGGAAGACACAGTCGTGGTGTTGGGAACCGGAGGGGTGTCTTTATTTGCCATGAAGCGGCTCAGGCATTTCAGCATCTGGCAGGAGCAACTCATTTTGGGAAAATCTGCATCCTTGTAGACTCAGACAGAGAACCTGCCCTCCATTCAAACTATTCAGGAATTCAAGATAAGATTCTGTAAGCGATCCCAAGCGCTCCTGAAGCGATAACCACAGGGACGACATTCCAGGAAAAGCGGATGATCCCGATAAAGAAAGTGACAGAAAGAAACAATAGAAAATAATCAATGGTTCCGGGAGCAGGAATTAAAGAATGAATTGCGAACCAAACGGCAAGGTTTAGAACAACTCCAACGACAGCGGCTGTGATCACGGATAACATTGCCGTCAGGGAGCGATTGCTCCGCAATTGTTCCACATGCGGAGCGCCTAAAAAAATCCACAAAAAGCATGGAACGAATGTAACCCACGTAGTTAAAAGCGCGGCCCACGTTGCTGCTGAAAGACGCGGAAGTTCTCCGGGATGATTCCAGCCTCCCAGAAATCCTACAAATTGAACAACCATGATCAACGGTCCGGGTGTGGTTTCCGCCAATCCCAAACCATCCATCATCTGACCCGGCTGCAGCCAGTTATACTTCTCGACAGCCTGTTGGGATATGTAGGGAAGCACGGCGTAGGCGCCTCCAACTGTAATCACAGCCGCTTTGCTAAAGAAAATACCTTCTCGAAAGATTGTGTGTTCGCGCCCCAGGAACATTGCGGTCAGGAAAACCGGTGTCCACCACAAGAACATTGATACAATACAGATTTTGATCGCTCGCACAAGCGATGGTTTGGCGTGTGGAGGTGAGGCCGTCTGATCATTGATTTGCGCAACATCGGAAACATTTCTGTTTGCAGTACGCAAGACCGCGAATTTTGCCGGATACAGTTTTCCCCCCAGGAGGCCGATGAAACAGGCGGAAAAGATGACCCAGGGAAAAGCAACTTTCAAAAAGAAAATCGCAATAAACGCGCAGCCGGCCACTACCCACATCACTTCATTCTTTAGAGCTTTCTTTCCGATACGCAGGACTGCTGCAGCGACGATTGCCATCACGGCGCCCTTGAGTCCATAAAATAAGGAAGCAATCCAGAACACGTTTCCATAAATCACATAGATGTAAGAAAGAAGCCACAGGATGACAATGGAAGGTAAGATGAAAAACACTCCCGCAACAATTCCTCCGATCGTCCGATGCAAAAGCCAGCCAATATAGATTGCGAGCTGTGCCGCTTCGGGACCAGGGAGGAGCATGCAGTAATTGAGAGCATGAAGGAAGCGGGATTCGCTGATCCATTTCCGTTTCTCGACAAGCTCTTCGTGCATGATGGAAATTTGTCCGGTGGGACCACCAAAGCTGATGAACCCTAGCACGAGCCAGAAGCGGAAGGCATCTCCAAATGAAACGCCCGAATACGTTTTTGAGGTTTCAGCATCCATTAGAGCAGACGCAAAGAAATGATTTTCTCCAATTACTTTTGAAAATCGATCCACCTACCGCTTTGTCTTTTCAGTGCTTTTTCATACACAATGGTGGCAACAGCCACGTCCTGCAGCGCGGTCCCTGTGCTGTCGAAAATGATAATCTCCTGCTTTGATTCGCGACCTTTCTTTTTACCGCAAACAATCTCGCCAAGTTCTGCGTGCACTTGATCTGCCCGAACGATACCTCTTTCCACTGCATGATGAAGATCCCCCATTACAAGACATTGGTCCAAAAGATCCACCACAATTTTGCCGCGAGTAAGAAGTTCCGGGGCAAGTTCATGCTTTTGTGGATTATCGGCCCCAACGCCCGCAATGAAAGCGCCTTCCGAAATATTCTCAGGCCCGATCAAAGGAGTACGCGATGGAGTACAGGTGACGCAGATCTGGCTGAACCGTGCAGCAGACAGAGGATCCGATGTTGGAATCACTTCAATATTCAGTTCCTGGCTAAGATCTGCCACAAATTTGTTCAAAACTTTGGAATCTGCATCATAAGCAAATACGCGTTTCAGCGAAACGATTTTTGCAATCGATTTCAACTGAATTCTTCCCTGGTTTCCGCAGCCCCAGATCAGCGCAGTTTCTGCCTCCGGCGCCGCAAGATATTTCGCTGCCACTGCAGTCGCTGCTCCTGTCCGCAAGATTGTAATCTCGATGGAATCTATGACCGCCAGCGGATAGCCATTTTGGCCGTCACACAACAGAATGATCCCTTGAATACTGGGCAAGCCAAACTTTTTTGTATTTTGCGGGAAGTTGGCATTGATCTTGGCCGCGTAATAGAGCCTGCTCGATTGCACGCCGGCAGCTTTCACGTGAAATGCTCCATCGGAAGCATGTGTGCTCAGAACACCTGGATGGAGTGCCGCCCCTTCTTCATGCCAGCGGAACGCGTCTTCGACGGCCTGGATGCAGGATTCCAGATCCAATAGATCCGCAACTTCGCTTCGTGTCAGAATCAAACTGCCTTTGTTCTTCATTTTGAAAAGGATATCTTATGACATCGGCGTTATTCGAATCGCGAGATCGTATCAAAGTAACGGACAAACGTACGAATCCCACCGGCAACCTGCCCCCAGTCGAAGAATTCATTTGGAGCGTGGTAGCCATGTTCAGGCAAGGAGAGTCCCGGCATAAGAACCGGAGCATTTAGGTAACGCTGAAGAAGAATGATTGCTCCATCCGAACCGCCGGATCGAACGAAAGCAGGCGAGCGCGAAAATCCAAATTTCATCGCATCCGAGATTGCTTTCGCATAAGAGCTTGTGATATCACCGACATACCATTGCAGTTTCGCATGAATGACCACTTCCACATCAGGATTTAGCTTTTTAACAAATCGCTGAATCAGCTTTGATATCCTTTCAGGGTCCTGATTCGGCACCAGGCGACAGCTAAACTTCAATTCCGCGCGAGGAGGAATTGCCGTCTTCACTTTTGCGCCTGAATAACCTCCGACAACTCCGTGAACTTCAAATGTAGGTCGGCACCATAGGCGCATCATGGCTTCTTTGCTTTGCTGAACACGAATCTTTTTTAGCCTGTAAGCCGCAGCAAATGTTTTCAGAACAAACCCGGAATTCACAAAGTTTGCCTTCTCTCTTCTGCTAACTTTGTGGACGTCATCATAGAATCCAGGGATCAACACCTTTGCTGTTTTTGGATCGTAGCATTGGGCCGCGACCCAACATAATTCTGTAAGAGGGTTCCTGGCAACGCCACCTGTAATTCCCGAATGGACTCCCGCTTCGGCCGTTTCCAGCAGCATGGATCCACTGAGATTCCCTCGAATCCCATAACAGATTCCCGGCTTATCGCTGGTAGTCCAGATCGAATCGACTACCATGACGGAGTCACTCTTCAAAGATGGAGCATTTCTCTGCAAAAATTCTTCGAAATGAGGACTTCCAATTTCTTCTTCAAATTCCCAGACAAACTGTATGTTCAGTGGGATTTTTGATTCCATCGCATAACGAGCTGCAAAGAGAGCCGTTAACGCAGGACCTTTGTCATCCGTTGTTCCACGGCCGAAATATTTGTCCCCTTCCCTGGCAAACACGAACGAAGCGCGTTTCCATTCCGGTTCTTCTGCCGGTTGCACATCCAGATGGTTATAGATCGTCAACGTTTTTCTGGCGTCAGGCTGCGAAAACTTACCTACCACAACCGGATGTCCGCCAGTCTGATGGATCGCGGATTCAGCGCCAAATTCTTCTAAATAACCGGCAGCCAGCAATGCGGCGGCGTGAAAATCACTCTCACGCCCCGGGTCCGCGCTGATCGTTGGAATTTCAACAAGCCGGCACAGCTTTGTCTCAAAATCTCCACGGCTGCTCTTGATAAATTCTGCCAATGAGGATTCGTGCATTCTTTTTATTCTACGGCGGCTCCTCTCTCAATCTTGTACGGAGCTTGCTTCGTTGTACTCTATTGACAACAAAGACAACCGAGGTAGTGTAGATCACAGCATCGCTATAGCATCGATTTCGATCAGGATCTCCGGCCGGGGCAAAGCCGCAACGCCGACCGTTGTGCGTGCGGGAAAATGCTTTAACCACCATCTCTGATAAATCCGATTCATCTCTTCATAATCTTCGATATTTTTCAGGTAAACCGTAACCTTTACGACTTTTTCCAGTGTCGATCCTGCTGCTGTGACTGTGGCACTGAGGTTTCTAAGCGTTTGCTCTGTCTGCGCGGCCAGGCCCCCTTCTACGATTGCGCCTGTGTTGGGATCCGTTCCCGCAGATCCTGAAATAAAAAGAAATCCTCCGGCCTTTATGGCCTGCGAATAAGGTGCGATCGGCGCGGGTGCTGCTTTCGTTGAAACAACTTCCATCCGTACCCTCCTTTGTTTCTCTCGATGTGACTACAACTCTGATCCTTTATCAAACAAAAAATTTTCATGACACATATCGATTTCGAACATGAAGCATTCGCGAGTAGATGTATAGAGTTCATCGATATGATTAGAACAATTAACTTTATCTATGTCGCCAGAAGGATTAACGTTCGAAGTGGGAGCATCAGGATCCCTTTCAGAAGAGGAGTGTGAAATGTCGATTGATGTGGATAAGGCACGCCGGGACACACCCGCATGCGAAAAAATAATTCATTTCAATAACGCCGGCGCATCACTCATTCCCCGGCCTGTACTGGATTCGGTGATTCGCCATCTTCGGCTCGAAGCAGAAATAGGCGGTTACGAAGCTGCCGAGAAAATGGAAAGCAAGTGTGAGCACACTTATGATTCTATTGCTCAGCTGATCGGTGCAGGGCGCGATGAGATTGCAGTTCTGGAGAGCGCAACTCGCGCCTGGGATATGGCGTTTTACTCATTGCCGTTGAAAAAGGGGGATCGCATTCTCACTTCGATGGCGGAGTATGTCAGCAACTATGTTGCATTTTTGCAATTGGCCCCGAAGACGGGTGTGATGATTGAGGTGATTCCTAACGATGAGGCGGGACAGATTTCCATCGATGCGCTCAAACACGCAATCGATGAGCGAGTCAAGTTAATCGCCATTACCCATGTTCCGACCAACGGAGGCCTCATAAATCCGGCTGCAGACGTTGGAACAATCGCAAGGAGTTCTGGGATTCCGTATCTGCTGGACGCCTGTCAGTCAGCCGGTCAAATTCCACTTCAGGTCGATGAGATCGGGTGCGACATGTTATCGGCTACAGGTCGCAAATATCTTCGGGCGCCAAGAGGAACCGGATTCCTTTATGTTCGGCGCAATCTTTATGAAACTCTTGAACCTCCATTTGTAGACTTACATTCAGCGAAGTGGATCTCAAGGGATCGATACGAGATCCGAAAAGATGCGCGCCGCTTCGAGAATTTTGAGTCAAATATAGCTGCCAAAATTGGACTAGGCGTGGCCATCGATTATGCGCTCTCCTGGGGGATCGAAGCGATCCGGGATCGGATAAGCACTCTTGCGGATCACCTTCGCGAAAAGTTGAATTCGATTCGGGGAGTCAAAGTCGCAGATCTTGGCAAAGAAAAGTGTGGAATCGTGACTTTTCTTGCAGAAACAAAAGATCCATTCGAGATCCGATCGGAAATGAGAAAACAGAACATCAACGTGTGGGTCTCGCAGATTGGCTCGGCACGTCTGGACATGGAAGCCCGCTCACTGAAGGCGCTCGTTCGAGCTTCCGTACATTACTACAATACCGATGAGGAAATTGTCAGATTTTGCAACGTTCTTTCCTCGATTGTTTGAGTTGCTCCCGCTATCGACGCTCTCCCGGTAATTCGCCTTAACTCCATTCGAACTTATTGCGGTTAGACGAATTGTTGTCAGAGCGGTCAGAATCGGAACAAATGTGAGTATTTTACGAAGAACTGTTTGCCATCGTTCAGGAAATCGTTGCGAGTACGCAGCAAGCCGGAGCCAGTCATGGCAAGACTCGGATCCAAATTTTGAAGATTGCTATTGAATCCGACAAAAAGCGCGGTGCCTGGATGAACCATGTAGGTGACCAATAAATCCGCATTCAGGTTTTTCACTGTTTGCAACCTAGTAAAATTCGTATTGGCCAGCAGAGTGTCATACTGCACAATGACACGAATCGAAAGTTCGCGATTGATTTGATAATTCCATTTTGTCCGGATAATGTGATTGTTGAAGATATCGAAAGATGTCTGAGGATCTGTAAGCCTGTTCAGGATGTACGCAGTATCAATGGTGAAGGAATTCGTCGGGCGGAAGGAAAGGGTTAAGGCTGCGTTCAGAAAATCGGCACCGGCGGGAGGCTTATCTTCGCGGGGCACAAAATTTACAGATCTGCCAACAAATAGTGACGATGCGACACTGAGCCGTCTCAATGCTTCCGTGTTGAAGGTCACACCCCACTCGTGACGGGATATCCTGAGATTCTCAGTGAGGACCGGGAAGTCGTCCGGTTTTACCCTGGTAGCCAAAAAGGTATAACCAAACCCCAGGAACGTTTGTCCAGCCATATCAAGCGATACCCATGGATTGTGAAACCAATCTATCAGTGTTCCGCTGTGATCATAGACATAGGAAATATCGTAATGCGGCGTCCACGCGAACAGAAAGTTGCTTTCCGGGCGGAAACTGTAGCCTGCCTGTTGATCGAATCGTCGAATATCGGTGCGATTCACAAATCCAGTACGCGAGACAAATCCGGGACTGAAATCATGGTAGTCGAAATTGTAAACAAAATGGCGCCCATTCCGCCGCAAGTTCACTCTGTATCCGGGCCCGGCACTTCTGGTTCCATCTTGATTCCTGGTGGACGTTGTAACAGCTTGAAAAGTAGAAACCCACTGATCGCTGAATTTGATATGAGCATCAACACCGCCTGCGCGGTTGAAGCTGCTGGCAAATCGGCTGTCGGCGTAAATCAACCCAATTGAAGATTGGTGTCCGAGATCGCGACTTACCCGGATGGTGCCATAATATGCGCGTTCCCCCGACAACGGATGATCTTCAGGCAGACTCTTTCCTTCCGATTCATCATCGCTAAGCAAAGCGCCCAGACTGTAATTCCCAATCTTTCCGGTCAGGCGCGTCCCCCATTGCGGATCAGCAATTCTCCGCGTAAACAGTAAATTAATCGGAGTTTCAAAAAAGCTTTGATTCTCCAGAAAGAACGGACGTTTTTCAGGGAAGAGCACCTCAAATCTTTGATTCACCGTGACCTGCGGTTCATCCGATTCTACATGGCTGAAATCAGGATTCGCCGTCACATCGACAACAAGACTGTCCCTCGCGATGAATTTGCCATCTATTCCCACCTCATTCTCCGCCGGGTCCTCCACAATCCGCGGAGTGGACAGGTTCCGAAGATCAAGCGCCTGAAAAGACCGAAACGCAGTGTACGGCAGAAGCTGAATATTACGCCCGGGTGAAATATTCCTCAGACCATTCAGAACCGCCGTCTGGTTCAGTCGTCCGGAGATTTTGTTCGAATACTGAGGCCAGTAAGTTTGCTCATCGATCCCGGGAATATAACGAGTTAAAAGAATTCCCCAGTTTTGACGCTCATCGGACGAAAACCGTAAACTGCGAAATGGAATCGCAAACAAGACAACATATCCGTCTTGAGTGATCCTTGCTTTCGTTTTGAAAACAGTATCGAAGGAGTAATCAAAGGTTGCGGAATCCTCAAACCAAACGGCATCCTGCTGGACGCCGAATGGGTTGGACACGAACTGATACGCGCGGCGCTGGTCATTGAACGTGTCCAGCTGAACTGTAACGATGTCGTCATTGTAGATCGCGTTACTGCCGCGATTCATCATCCGCGCGCGAATTTTGTCGCGATCCTTCTCGAAACATTGAAAAACTGCATAGAAATTGCGGTCATCATAACCCAGAAAAACCCTGGTAAGACGCGTGGAGGGCTTATTGTCATTCCGCTCCCGCTGCCGGAATCCTTCTATTTTCAGAAGGTCTCTCTCGCTGTCGGAATCCATGTCCAGAAAATCTTCTATTTGAGGCGCTTGATGGATTCGGGAAATCTCCACGACCGGCCTGGTAAACGCAAATGCTGTCTGAGCAAGCAAGATAAAAAACAGGACCTTCATCCCTCAGTAATATTCTTCCGCTCCGGCTCGCAGTCCAATTCTTTCTTCTCATGGTCCTAATAAAAAATAGTAATTGATTCTTTTATCAACATGAGGAATATTTATAAATAGCCGGGTTGTGGTTGTGGTAAGGAGAATGCTTTTTTCTTATTTCACTGTCTGGCGAAGCCAATCCTGAATCAAAGTTACGAGCGATTCATCGAATCTTCCGCCACCGAAATTCCGAAAGCTTTCCTGGATGTTCTCCTGAATTGTAAAGCCGTGGTCCATCTTTGGAATCTCAACGTAGCGGGCGCGTCCCGGAGCATTTCGATTTACGATTTCCGCGATCCATTCATGGTCCGACCGGCTCATGATCCAGTCATATTCACCGTAAATAACAAGGACCGGGACCCTCACCTGTTCCCATGCCGCAGCGAGATTCAATGCCTGTAACTGTTGAAAGAAAACCGCCGGTCGTCCGTATTTATGTTCCGGTTCGTCGTACCACAGATTGGCAAGATGTGAATATTTTGTGGTGATCTGCCGGGGAGTCATTTTATGGATCAGATAGTATGTGTAGAACTCTGCGAAACGCTGCATTTCGCGCGAAATCTCTCCGGAAGATCTCCCTTCCAGACCCAGTCTGCGGTGCTCGATCTCGAGCATGTGTTCGAGCCAGGTTTTGGACCACCCTCCCGATACGATGTAAGCGGCGATTTTTTCTTTTTCAGCAACAAGCGGCGCAAAGCCTCCCCCATTACTCAAGCCTAAAAGAACAATCCTTTCAGGATCAATGAAGTCATATTTCTTAAACACCCGCAGCGCCGCTTTGTAGCCGGCAAGCTCTGTTTCGAAATCGCATGTATTACAAGAAGGGCCTCCGCTATCTCCAATTCCCGGTTTGTCGATCCGCATCATCGCGTATCCTGATTTTGTGAGAAGCCCATGCATCAACTTTGCAAAACCGCCGCGCGGCGCTGCACCGATTTCAACTGTGTCACAACTCAACCATCCTACAACGAGGATGCCCGGGATCTTTCCGGTACGGTTTAATGGCCGCGTCACTATGGAGCGCAGCCAGTGCCCTTTTTCCGTGAGTACGGCATCATATCGTGTCTCGATTCCTTCCCACTTTTCCCGGGGCACGGATGCGACGCGCTCCAGCGTATCCCCCTTCACCGAAAATTCTCGCTTGAAGAAAAAGAAAGAGTACGGCCGTAGCCCACGCGAGCTTGTGCATCAACTAGATTCTCCTTCGGTCATCGTTGCGAAACAGTATTTATCTCATCTTTCTTTCCGTCCAATTCTTTATCCTCATCAAGTCTATTAGAAATTATTATGGATTATCTAATATACATTATCTGATATAATATTATTTTCCTTGCCTGGTAACATGAATTTAGAAATTCGTCATCTGAAATTGATCGAAGCAATTGCGGATGAAGGCAGCATGACAAAGGCTTCCCACAGGTTGCATGTCACACAACCGGCATTGAGCCATCAACTCAGGGGAATTGAAGACCGCCTTAGCACGTCCCTCTTCTTGCGCATCAATCGCAAAATGATTCTTACTGAAGCGGGAGAGCAGTTACTAAATTCCGCCCGCCGCGTGTTAGAAGAATTAGAGCTCACCGAAAACAACATCCGCAAGCTCGCCAACGGTGAACAAGGAATTTTACGGATCAGCACGCAGTGTAATACATGTTATCAATGGCTGCCTTCCTTGCTCAAAGCGATGCAAGAGAAATTTCCAGGAGTTGAGGTGGAGATCGTTTTGGAAGCAACTTATCGACCGTTGGAATTCTTACTTGCGGGGAAGCTGGATCTTGCAATTATGAACACGAAAGTTCAGACAAAGAATCTTTCCTGTTTTCCACTGTTTGAAGACGAGCTTCTGGTAATCATGAAACCGGACAACGTTTTGGCTACACATCGCTACATCCTACCGCGAGATTTTGCCGATCAGAGTTTGATCGTGTACGCAATTCCAGCGGAAGAGAGCCTCGTCTTTCGTAGGTTCTTGCGACCAGCCGGCATCAGGCCAAAGAGAACCTATAAAGTGGCATTAACGGAGGCAATCGTGGAAATGGTCAGAGCAGGGATGGGAATCGCTGTGATGGCCAGATGGGCTGTTGCATCGTATTTAAAATCGCGTCAGCTCATTGGTGTCCGGCTTACAAAAAACGGAGTCCATCGCCAGTGGCACGCTGTCACACTGAATTCCAAGTCCGCGCCCACATATTATCGCGAATTCGCGCGATTGCTTTCGGAGACCGCGATCCCGTTCCGTTCCTCAAAAGGACTCAAGCTCGTTATCTGAAATTTTGTGCTGGAAAGCTCAAATCAGAACCTGTCACGTTCGGATGTTGGAAGATGGAACATCTCGCTCAACAGCGTGGATTTCGCGACGCATTGCCGCAGCTAACGTGAACGGATCAACTTCCGTGCAGAGCAGCCAGTATTGACCGGTGAGAGCCTTGGTTATTATCCTCAAGCGCGGGTGCGCTGATTGGGGCAGATCCGGAGAATACTACTACGTGTTTCCTGTTTCTGCCGGTGTATTGCGGCAGTATTCATACAAAGCATCATAAACGATGAACTCCTTTGCAAGAATATCTTCATCATTCAACCCAAGTAGGCTAAATCCGTGGGCAATTGCTTTCAAACCGGGCGCTTCGGCGCATCGATAGAGATCGTCTTTCACATCAGCTCCATGAACAATTCTCGCTAGCCGATGGAGCGCAGAATCCTCTAACTTGTAATGTCTTAGAAAGGCCTCAAAAGAACATCTGCCCTCATGATGGCCCAGCTCCGCGCCTGGAATATCAAATGGAATTGCATTTTCTTTTTCAGCAATGAGCATCACTCGATTCGGTTTAACAAAGAGAAACTCGGCCTGCGGATCGAGAAATCTCTGAATTAACCACGGACAAGCAACACGATCAACTTTTACTTTTTCCCTTGTTATCCATTTCATTTAAACCATCCTCCTTAAACTCTTAGCTATTGTAGAATGTGGTGGCCGACGATTGTAGAATCGGAGAGGAGTCCCTGTCCAATTAGTTTTATTCAAGATTTGCATGAGAAGCCATCATGCGTGACTTCTCCCTTTTCTCATGACAATGTCTCATCGACATGCTGAAAACAATTAATTCGACCAATGATCTTGAAGAATCTATTCTGGTTCAGAAAGAAGGAGCAAACATGCCGGACATCTTATGGTGTTCCAACATTGAAGAAGCGCAAAGAAAGGCGCAAGAAAAACAAAAGGCGCTTTTTATCGATTTCTACGTTCCCGGTTGACTGGGTTGCGGGAAAATGGATGCCGTGACGTATCCGAACGAACGGGTGACGCAACTGCTCAACAAAGAATTTGACGGTTACTCCTGAAGCGTTATTTTGGAAGGGAATCGCAGCATACCGAATAGCTGGAAGGAATCGCGAAATCTTAAAGGAACATTGGAAACAGCTTTCGACTGATTTTCCCGAAAGTACCTGGTGGGATCGAGCAGCCGTTTTCCCGGGTTGGCAAACAAACAAACCATAGAAAAGCTACCTGCATCAGAATTCTCAGAGGAAAAATGTATTTGGTCAGCGAACGATCCATCTCCGAGGTTATGCAAAACACAGAGAGAACATTTATTCTGTCTGTTGGAAAATGAAAGGATATAATCATTCTTATCAGTTTATCCTGCCAAAATATGAGTTCAGGATGCGATAATAAACGAGAAACCTTGGACGATAGACAGCTTACCGGATTTCGATTGATCGAATACTTTTATCCTCCGGATTTGGTGATACCCCTTCACTCTCATTCCTGCGTTTCCATTGGGATACTGTTGAAAGGTGCATTCGTCGATACTTATGGGCGCAAAAACATTAAATGGAACCCATGGACGGTTGGATTTCATCCTTCCAGCGAAGAACACTCCCACCGGATTTCTTCCAGGGGAGCTCGCGTCTTGCATGTGGAAGTTGGTGAACAATGGGCACATTGCCTCGCTGAGCTTCTACAAAAAACTGGAGAATCGATTATTTTTCGCGGTGGTCGTCTGTCCTGGCTTGCCGCGAATCTAGTACAGGAATTACGATACGGAGGGAAAACCCATCCGTTAATCATAGAGGGGATCATTCTTGAGATGCTTGGACAAGTTTCTCGAGAGACCTTCTGCATGAAGACATCGACGCTTCAGCCATGGCTTGTTATGACAAAAGAGATCATTGATTCAAATTATGCAAGTCCGCTCAAACTCGAGGAACTGTCGCGCCGATCTGGTGTAAACTCTACGCGGCTCTCGCGATCGTTTCGGAAAGTTTACGGCCACTCGATAGGCGCTTATTTACGGAAGCGTCGCATTCAAGCTGCCTGCGAACTTCTCTCTTCGCGCATCAACCCATCTCTGGCTAAGATCGCCGCTGATGTCGGTTTCTATGATCAAAGCCATTTTTGTAGAGTCTTCAAGCGCATGACAGGACTGACGCCGGCGCAATATCGCACTCTTTGTTCGTAAGTGGTAGCTCCTGCGGTCGAACACCGATTGTGCTTTTTGTCCAAGCAATCTTCTTTGTCCAATACCATCAACCCCGCTTCAGATAGTCTAGAAGAGGACAGGAGGACAGACAGTGAAATTACTCCAATTCTTCATCGTGGTTTTTTCACTTTTCGCCACCCTTTTCGCAAACGGACAAACAGACCAGGCGGGGAACTACGAAAACCGAAATGTTCAGAATGTCTCCAATCGATCGCGCAATTTTTGCACACACATACGCCAAAGAACTTTGGAAGCAGGCTTTACATCAGCGTCTTCGGACACCATCAGCGAGGCGAAGCGCTCTGTAACCCCCGAGGATCTGGTCGCCATCCGCGAGGTCAGCGACGCCCAAGTCTCACCAGACGGCTTGCGGATCGCCTTCGTGGTACGTGAGGCGGTCGATTCGGCACGCCCTGATCCGCTCCCCAAGGCCGATATCTGGATCGTCCCAACCGACGGCAACGCACCGGCTCGCAGGTTGACGTCGCATCTAGCCAACGACACCACGCCTCGCTGGTCCCCAGAAGGCAGGCGGCTCGCCTTCCTCTCCGATCGCCCGTGTCCACAGGGGGCACTGAGCGGAGCCGGGGCCCAGCTCTGGCTGCTGCGTCTGGACGGTGGTGAGGCCGAGCCGGTCACCGCGCTCCGGGGAGAGGTACTGCGATTTCGCTGGTCACCAGACGGCTCGATGATCGCCTTTACGCTGCGCGAAGCTCCCTCCGAAGAAGAGGTGAAAAAATCAAAGGATGGCGACGATGCACGGTACGCTGACCATAATTACAGGTACTCGCGACTGTACGTCGTGCGTTTGGTCGACGGTCATGCCGAACCGGTATCACCACAGCGTCTCGAGATCAGCGATTTTGACTGGTCGCCCGGTGGAGAGGAGATCGCAATCGTGACCGCAAAGACGCCTCGCATGGAAGACGTCCACTATCAGCCCTCCAGACTGGTTGTGATCCGAAGGCAGGGGGGCCAAGTGGCGCGCACCCTGAGCGAAGCGATTGCCTATTCGGAACAGATAGTCCGCTGGTCGCCGGATGGACACACCATCGCTTTCTCGACCCCATCTCCCGCCAACATTTCCATCCGGGTGGCTTTGGTTCCCGCCGCCGGCGGTCGGCCGCGCTATCTGCTGGACGACTACCCGGGCTCGCTCTGGACGGGAGACTGGGGCGCAGAATGGGATTCGGATTCTGAGCATCTGCTATTCCAGAGCTTCGAGGCTGCGCGGACGCGCCTATTGCGCGTGAAGGTCTCGACGGAAGCGGTACAGGTGCTAGGCGAGGCTCAGACCTTCCTGTGGCCTGGCCGCAGATTCAGCGCGAGCGCCGATTCCCGTGTGCTGGCGTACGTCAGCGGTACGGGCCAGTCGCCCGATGATGTGTGGGTGCTGCGTATCGGCGAGCCCGGTCGCCGTCTTACCTCTCTCCATCCGCAGGCCGCCTCCTGGCGGCTCGGTGAGAGTGAGGAAATATCGTGGAAGAGCAGCCAGGACGGCCGTATAATCCATGGTGTGCTGATCACCCCGCCGGGTTTCCGAAAGGGAAACCCGCAGCCGACAGTCGTGCAAGTGCACGGCGGGCCGGAGTGGGCATGGTGGGCAGGTTGGCATGGCTCAGCGTGGGAATGGGGCCAACTCCTGGCGTCTCACGGCTTCGTGGTTCTGCTGCCGAATCCTCGTGGATCAAGCGGCCAGGGCTGGAGATTCGCCGAGGCGAACCGCGACGACTGGGGAGGCGGAGACTTCACGGACATCATGGACGGCCTGGACCATTTGATCGATCAGAAGATCGCCGATCCGCACCGGCTCGGGATCGGGGGCGGGTCGTACGGAGGCTACATGACCGCCTGGGCGGTTACTCAAACCAACCGCTTCAAGGCAGCCGTCATGAGCGCCGGACTGTCGAATTTGGCGAGCTCCAATGGGAGCGGCACGTTTACACCGTCGTTCTTCTCGCCCTACTTCCTCGGTACTCACATCGATCGACCCGATGCCTATTGGAACCGCTCCCCGCTGGCGCATGTCAAAAACTGCCGTACGCCTACTCTCGTCTTGCACGGCGAAGCGGACGACTTGGCTCCTGTAGGCCAAGGGTGGGAGTTTTATCATGCTCTGAGGCTCGTCGGTACAGAGACCGAGATGGTCGTCTACCCACGCGAGCCGCATGGCATCAGCGAGCGAGCCCATCAGGTGGACGTCCTGCAGCGGGTGCTAGACTGGTTCGAGCGCCACCTTGGGCCGGGGCCTGAACCGGCCTTGAATGTTTCGCCTCTGGGCTTCGGACCCGGTTGAAGTGGTCATTGCTTCCCTTACACCGATTGTGCTTTTTGTCCAATCAATCTTTTTTGTCCAATACCATCAGCAATGCTTCCGGATAGTCTAGAAAAGGACAGGAGGACAGACTGTGAAATTACTCCAATTCTTCATCGTGGTTTTTTCACTTTTCGCCACCCTTTTCGCAAACTTGCAAGCAGAAGAAGTTAGTTATTCCGTTCTCCAGGCCGGTAGGATGATTGACGTCAAAACTGGAAAAGTGATTGATAATCAGCTGATTTTAGTAAAAGGGGAACCGATTGAAGCAGTTGGTACGGCGGATCATGTTCAGGTTCCGGTTAGTGCACGAAGAATTGATCTATCCCAATTAACTGTGCTGCCCGGCTTGATAGATGCCCACACGCATATCACAGAACAGGCTGAGAACTACGAAGCCGAATTGTTCAGGATGTCTCCAATCGATCGCGCAATTCTTGTGGAGTGAAATGAATCTTCCCAGATCCGTTACCGTTGAAAAGAGTCCTCCCGCGGGCTGTAGACCTCCCAGACTCGAATAGATTAGCTTCTGTTTTGATACCGTTCCCGCAGTCTTTGTGTAGGGAATTGCTACCCTGTTTTGGACTTTCTGGGAAGGATGAAAAAAAGTATCTGTCATGTCTAGAGGTTGAGTAATTCGCTCGGTCACGTATGTCTCATAGTCCAGACCTGCGATTCTCTCCAGGGCGTGACCCATCAAGGCGACAGCCAGATTCGAGTAGCTCAAGCAGGTTAACGGTGGCGTTGCCATTTCAGCCTTCTCAATAATGGAAGGCATCATGAGTTCAATGGAAGAAAAATAAGAGTGTCCCAGTATTTTTGAATATCGGGTGGTTCCCGCTGCAGACCTGAAGAGTGTGATGCGACCTGCCTGAACGAAAGGAGCGCGGAACTCGAGAATCGGTTGCGAATCTTAAGATTGGGGATATGGCTCACTAGAGACTCATCAAGCTGTAGCTTGCCTTCATCTCGCAATTGCATGAGCATTGTCGCAGTAAACACTTTAGTGATAGATGCGATTCGATAAATCGTATCAGGGGTGGCCGGCTGTTTTTCTTCAATATTGGAATAACCATATCCCTTTGCCCATATCACCTTCTCGCCGTAAATAATTGCGGCTGAGGTCCTATATTTCCGCCACAGAATGGCGTCTGGTGATGATTTCGTCAACAATTTGCAGGGCAGCTTTTATTTCAGGATCATCCTTCATCGCTGCCGCAGATGGACTCTGGCCGGTTTCGAAGTGAAGGAGTAGAAAGAAACAGATGAAAAGGGAATTTCTTGTCCGTTTAATCAATGATGCGCCACGAGGAATCATCAAAAATACCACTATCTTAGCTCATTTATTTCCGAATGAGTTAAAGAATTCGATTCGTAAAGATGAACTTCTGTCTACGGCGATTTATAAATAACGCCGCCTTTCATAACAAATCGTACATCATTGAGCGCCTCGATATTCTTCAATGGATCTCCATAAACGGCGATGAAATCAGCATATTTTTCCTGGTTCGATGGATCCTAATTCGTCGCTCTTACCGAGCAGTTCTGAATTAACAACTGTAGCGGCCTGGATTATCTGCATTGGCGTCATTCCCACTTCGACTAGATGAGAAAATTCGACAGCGTTCATTCCGTGGGGAAATACGGTGGCGTCTGATCCGAACCCAACCTTGACACCCGCCTTGATTGCCTTTCTGTAGTTTTCACGTTTTCTTTGTTGATAGACCGCCCTCTTGCGAGGATACTTTCAGGCAGATTCCAATCCTTACCGTAAATTTCAACAGCATCCGCCGCAAAAATTGTGGGAATGAGATAAGTGCCACGTTTCTTCATCATCTCAATTCCTTCTTCATCTATAAGACTTCCATGTTCAATGGAATCGACTCCTGCCTCCACAGCAGTTTTTATTCCTTGCGTTCCGTGTGCGTGCGCCGCAACTCTCTTGCCCCAGAGATGCGCCTCATCCACGATGGCTCTCATCTCCTTAGGAGAGTACTGCATACCCTCGGCCGATCCCGCTTCACTAAATACCCCACCAGTGGCTGCAAATTTAATTTGATCGGCTCCGTACTTAATCTGAAGTCGAATAGCTTTCCTGATCTCTTCAACCCCATCCGCAGTGTTACTCAATCCTTCCATACGAAGGTATGGGGAAAGCCGGTCCCCCAATCTCCGTGACTACCTGTGGCGCCCAAGGTGAGAGTGGCAACGAACATGCGGGGACCGGGGATCCTCCCATTGTTAATCGCTTTTTTCAAGGCAACGTCGATCAGTTCGCTGGCTCCAAGATCACGAACCGACGTAAAGCCGGCTTCCAAAGTTTTTTTGGCGTAAATGTGTGCCAGTTCAAAGACGATTCTGAAGTATTATCAGCTCATAGTCTGAGAGAAATGCGGACGCCTCAGTTCATGAATAGCAATTGGAGTTTCGGTTACGGAATTGGGTTCGCCCTTTTTCGAAAAAGCGACCGCACTCTAGTTGGTCACGCAGGCGACGCTCCCGGGTATGATTCGATGATTGCTTTCGTCCCGGAATCAAAACTGGGAATCGTAATATTAACGAATATGGATACAAAGGAGTGGCCACGAAACACTTGTGAGAAGTCCTGGATTGCTAATTCCGATTTTTGATCGGATCCACCGTTCTAAACAACAATCGGTTTCCCTCCAAACGTCAAAAGATTTCGGAAAATTCATCGGCCGATATCGATCCGAGGTTCTCTCTTTTAGTATGGACCTCGCTATAAAGGACAATCAGTTGATATTGAGTTGGGTAGAGTATCCAAACTCCGATTCCGAGCTTACGCCTGAAGGGAAAGACAGATTCAGAATGTCCGGTCCGCATTCTCCTGGCGAAATTCTTAGTTTTGTCTTTGATTCAATGGGAAATGTAGTTGGCTTCTACGAAGGTGGATATTACTTTCAGAAAACATCTCAGAGCCGCTGAGTTTGTAAGGATCTGAAAGGAAGAATTTCCTAGATGAGCGTCACCTCATTTGATAATTTCATCTTATCCATGATAAGTATTGATCGCTAACGGCTTGACAATTCAGGACAATTGACTTAGGTTCAAATTATCTTCATGAATACAAAAGATTTCAAAACAAATTGCTCCTGTATTCGCCCCTATCATAGGGGCAGGGCAGCAGGTTTTGAAATCCGTTAGATGGCGCAGCCGCCGGTTCTAGCAATCCCTTAAAAATCTGAAATTCCTAACCCGCTGTCCTCTCTGAGGAGGAGGCGGGGTTTTATTTTGGGCGAAAGTTTTTGGAGTGAAATTGGCAGAGGATGATCTAACACTGGAACAAGTTCGCGGCAGTCCATACGTCACTCTGACACCAAAATCCGGTTTGGTTCAGCAGAAAGACGCCATATCTATGAAGGCTCGATAATCAGCATGGCATGATTACGGAATCAGCATTCTGCCACCGCTGACGATGATTGTAGAGCCCGTCATGTAACTTGATTCCTCACTGAGAAGAAACGCGACAACATTTGCGATTTCCTCCGGTTCGCCCAAACGGCCCAACGGAGTCGCGGACTTCAATTGCTCTACTGTTTGTGGGGAAAGCTCACGCAACATATCCGTATCAATTGCGCCCGGTGCGACGGAATTGATTCTGATATTCTTTTGAGCAAACGGAGCGCAACAGGATTTTGTCAATGAGATCACCCCGGCTTTTGCAGCTGAGTACGGAAGAAGATTCGGTCGAACGGCTAAGGCCGCAATAGAGGAAATATTTACGATCCTGCCGAATTGTCGAGCAAGCATCCCCTCCTTCACTGCCCAGATAAGATTGAAGGGGCCTGTGAGGTTTATTGCAACAATCCGATCCCAATGCTCAGGCTGCAATTGATGGAAATCGATATCCCCTATATCCCCCGCATTGTTTACCAGCAATTGGATCGGGCCAAGCTCCGCAGTGACGCAAGCTACCATCTTATTTACGGTTTCTCTGTCGGCAATATCTGCCTGAACCGCCAAGGCTCGAGCTCCCAGCGCACGAATTTTCTCACAAACTGATTCGGCATGTTCCGATGAACGAAGATAGTGTACAGCGACATCAGATCCTTCCGATGCCAGCTTGAGAGCTGTAGCCTTCCCTATTCCTTTGCCGGCCCCCGTCACGAGAGCTATTTTTCCGACGAATCTCATGATTCCTATTTCCTTAGTTAAAGTCGCTTTTTTCTTTAGTATCAGGCCAGAGCCGGATGCATACTTTGCCGAACTGATCACCGCTTTCAAGTCTGCGGTAGGCGGCCTGCACGGCTGTCAGGTTGTAAACGCGATCGATGACAGGACGGATTCGGTGGCGGAAAAGGGCGCGATTCATGGCTTCGAACATTTCCCTTGAGCCAACCTGGAGCCCGCGGAGACGCGCCTTTTTTGCCATTATTACAGCCGGATCGATTTCAGTCGAAAATCGATCGAGCATTCCGATGACGCTAATGAGACCTCCGAACCGGAGTGCATGAACGGAATCCGCGAGCCTGCCAACAACATCTATAATGTAATCGGCCCCGCGGCCCTCCGTTAATTGCATCACAACTTCAGGCCATCCAGGTGAAACTCCAGAGTTGATTGCGTGATCTGCACCCAGTTTTAAAAGTTGGGTTATCTTGGCTTCGCTCCGGGAGCATGCAATAACACGCGCTTTTTTGAGGCGAGCAAATTGAAGCGAAAACAACGATACTCCCCCGGAACCCAGTACAACTACCGTCTCCCCGGGCTTCGGCGAACCTTCTCCGGACAAGGCGTTCCATGCCGTTACGGCCGCGCACGGCAGCGTTGCCGCTTCCGTATCATTCAGGTGCTCCGGGACTCGAACCAGCACTTCCTCTGGAAGAACCCTGTATTGGGAGCATTTCCCCCATGGCAGGCCCATCATTTTCCTCCGAAAGATCTCCATCTAACCACGCCGGAACGAATATCGCAGCAACACTGTCACCAATTGCAACTCTTGAAACTCCAGGTCCAACCTCCACAACTTCTCCAGCCGCATCAGACAGTGGCACGAACGGCAAGGTTTTTTTCCAACGTCCATAACCCCTCACAATCAGCAAATCTCGATAATTCAGGGAACATGCGTTGATTTGTATCAACACTTCGCCCGCACGTACTTCCGGTACCGGACCCTCTACAACCATGAGGTTATCAATTGCGTAACGTTCGCGTAATTCAACCAGTTTCATCTCAAATTCTCTTCCTGAACTTTCATAACCTGTAATTTCATTTGCTTATTCTAATGATTCCTACTGGACAGAAACCAATTAATCTTTTTCATTAACGTCATGAGCTCATGCGGTTATGTCTTATATGATCGGAGTTTGGCAAATCAGTGGGGGTCACCGTTTGCTTTACCGAATCGGTTTGATAGGAGAAGTCGTGACCGAAAAAATTCTAAATTAGATTCTCTCATCCAAATGCTGAAAATAACTCACTGGACAGCCAGTTCCGTTGATTTTAAGCTTGCACCATGAGCACCCGCGAACCGCGCGCTCTCTTCGCCTTGCTTACCTTTAGCCTGCTGGTTGCCCTGCTCACACAGATCACAATTTCATCGACCAGGGAAGCGACAACGCTCCCCTTACAGGATTCGCGATTGGAGCCGATACGCACCCAGATACTGCAATCCGTGAAAACAGGCACGCCGGTTTCCGTTTCGATCGCTGTTGCGATGAAAGGAGTAATCCTCTGGCAGGAGGCATTTGGATTCTCTGACATCTCCAGCAGGAGGAAGGCAACTCCCGCCACAACATATCCGATCGCGTCCGTATCAAAACCCCTTACAGCAACAGGTCTGATGCTACTGGTCCAGAATGGTCTGGTCGATTTGAATCGTCCGGCCAACAACTATTTAAAGAACGCAAAAATTACAGGACATGCGGCCGATGCAAAGGATGCCACGTTGCAACTGATTTTGCAGCACAGGGCAGGGCTCGCAGAACAGAATCGCTACTATTTTGCGAACGATGAAACAAGACGCCCTTCCCTGGATGAGACAGTCCAACGCTACGCAATTGTCGTGCGCCAACCGGACGAACAACACGATTACTCCAACCTCGGGTACGGAATTCTCGAACGGGTCATCGAAGACGTATCCGGGCAATCCTTTAGCAGATTCATGCAACAGGAGCTCTTCCAGCCGCTCGGGCTTTATCAGACTTCGGTTGGTCCTGCGGATCGAAACGTCGCAAAAAGATTCGGGCCTGGAGAGACCCTCATCCCAGATTATGATTTTGATTCTCGCGGATCGGGGACAATCTATTCCACAGCTCACGATCTCGTGCGGTTCGGGATGTTTCACCTGAAAGAGCAGGTAAAAGATCAGCGCCAGATTCTGAGTAAAGAAAACATTGACCGGATGATCCAGGAGAAAAAGTCTTCCGGCTCTGCCTCCGGATTCTGGGGCTTGGATTGGTTTTACGGGTTGGGTTGGGGAGGTAGAGAGGAATCGAAATTCGGACACCTGTGGTATGGACATGAAGGTGGATCCCCGGGTGTTTCCACCATTCTGAGAATTGCACCGAAGCAAAGAATCGTGATTGCTGTTCTATCGAACAGTCGACAGGATTTGACGTATTCACTCGCCGACTCGGTGCTCGATGTGTTGATTGAAGATTATCCTGCGCGCCGCGTGCTCGATCCGACGCGAAAACCCAGACCTCCTGAACTTCCCTTCCATGCGCCTGAAGGTTTGCAGGGAAGGTGGAGTGGGAAAATCGTGACATGGGAAAAAACAATTCCGGTCCTGCTGCAGATCGATCAGAGCGCAGCGAGGTTAAAAATCGGTGATGATGCGGAACATCCGGTAACCGATCTAACCTGGATCGAAGGTCGAGTATCCGGACGCTCCGATGCAACGATCCGGAATCCCGATACAGCAAATCACAATCACCGCACGCGTTTTCGATTGTGGCTCATGGATAACAAATTGACAGGCGAGATTGCCGCAGCAGCTCCACCTCCTTTATTCCATTTCTGGCTTCCCTTCTGGATGCAGCTTGAAAAGAACATTTCCCAATGATGCAGGCTCAAAATCTACTGGAGTTGTCAGCTTTTCGGCTGGACTTTGCCGCGTATCCTGAATGTGTTCTGTCAAGGGGCGTTGAAAATTGACCCACTTTCGGGCGCATAGTTACAAGGCCCTTCATGTCCGAAAAGGCGGCGTTATTTATAAATCGCCGTAAACACAAGTTCGTTCATCTTATCCATGATAAGTATTCATCGCTAACGGCTTGACAATTCAGGACAATTGACTTAGGTTCAAATTGTCTTCATGAATACAAAAGATTTCAAAACACATTGCTGCTGTATCCGCCCCTTTCGTAGGGGCAGGGCAGCAGGTTTTGAAATCCGTTAGACGGCACACGCGCCGGTTCTAGCAATCCCTTAAAAATCTGAAATTCTTAACCCGCTGTCCTCCCTGAAGAGGAAGCGGGTTTTTTATTTTGGGCGAAAGTTTTTGGAGTGAAATTGGCAGATGAAGATCTGACACTGGAACAAGTGCTCAAGAAAAATTCTCGCGAGAGACTAAAAAAAGAGAAGCCGCCACTCGAGATCTTGAGCGATTTGCCGATGCTGATCCAACGTGGTTATGAATCCATGGCAGAAGAAGATATCGTTCGACTCCAATGGTACGGCCTCTATCATGATAAACCCAAATTGGGCGAATTCATGATGCGAGTTAAGATTCCAAACGGTATTCTTACACCTCAAAAGCTCCGCACCATCGGTCTACTGTCTCAACGTTACGGAAAAGACTACGGTGAGATCACAACAAGGCAGGATATTCAACTCCATTCCATCGGGATAGACCATCTTCCCGATATCTTTGAAACATTAAAGGGCGCTGGCCTCAATACTGTAGGAGGATGTGGCGATGTGGTCCGAAACATCACCGGATGTCCAGTTGCTGGAATTGACAGTAAAGAATTGTTTGATGTGCGTCCTGTGATCCATCAGCTGGCACAGTTCCTTGACGGAAACCCGGAGTATTCCGATCTGCCTCGCAAACACAAGATTACAGTTGCGGCCTGCCCTGCCCAATGTAATCTACCGGAAATTCATTGCCAGGCCTACATCGGGATCAAGCACCAGGGGAAGCTCGGATTCGCTGTGAGGACATCTGAGGTGCTCCGTCAAGTATTTTTTGGGTGTTCTTGGTCTCCCTTATTTGGTTTTTTGCACATTGCCTTCAACAGTGCTTTGTCGCAATTTCG